>JAHHKH010000015.1 GCA_018679695.1 Maribacter sp. | reverse complement strand
CCCAAGAACTTGGGGTTTTGGATGGTGTTACCACCAATCCTTCCTTAATGGCTAAGGAGGGTATTACCGGTAGAAACAATATTCTAAAGCATTATGTTGATATCTGTAATATTGTTGATGGCGATGTTTCTGCTGAAGTAATTGATACCGAGTTGGCCGGCATGATCAAAGAAGGCGAGGAATTGGCCGAACTTCATGAACAGATTGTTGTAAAGGTTCCCATGATAAAAGATGGGGTGAAAGCGTTGAACTATTTTTCAGAAAAGGGCATCCGTACGAATTGCACCTTGGTTTTCTCTGCTGGGCAGGCTTTATTGGCGGCCAAAGCCGGGGCAAACTACGTTTCGCCTTTTATTGGTAGATTGGATGATATTTCATCAGATGGCCTTAATTTGATTGCAGAAATTCGTCATATTTATGATAACTACGCTTTTGAGACACAAATATTGGCCGCTTCAGTCAGACATACCATGCACATACTTGATTGCGCAAAATTAGGGGCCGATGTCATGACAGGACCACTTTCTTCGATTGAGGGGCTGTTAAAACACCCACTTACCGATATTGGATTGGAGAAATTCCTTGCAGATTACAATAAGGGAAACTAATTAAATAATCACATAGGGAAATTATAGAAACACCTAGACTATCCGTTTTCGGGTTTTCTATTTGAAGGAACGATACATATCACCAAAAGCATCAACGATCATGGCATTTTCAGTAATAATGCATTTATTCATTGGATAAACGATTAGGGCCTTTGTTAATTCCTCAAAATTGTCTGCCCTGTATTGATTGGTGTTGTCAAAACCTACCGTTTGTGTCAAAGCCTTCCATTCATCATCCTTGGTTTGAATGTTGATTCCAACAAAATTATAATTGGGCTTTATTTGTGAAAGTTCCATCACACGTTTAGAAATATTTTCTAAATGCTTTTTGTTGGATCCTGACCAAAAGTAAAACACGGTCTTATTATTTTTCGCAATATTTTGAAGTGACACTTTTTCACCATTGAAGTTGGATACTTCGATATTCGGAATTCTTTTATTCGGTTGTATGTTTCGAATACCTTCATACAGGTCATCGATTTCCGAGATATGCTTATTATTACCCGATAGGGCATGGAATACCTCTATGAATATCTTATTATTCGCCTCGGTATCATGGACTTTCAACAGGTAGTCAATGGCGACATTCCTAAAAAGATTGTCTTTCAATTCTTTTTCTTCAACAAGGCTATCAATAAGCTTTAATTTGTGCTTGTTGAAGTGTAGATGATTCCTGACCATTTTATCCTTTATGTCGCACCCACGGGAACAGGACATGTATGATAAATTTCCAAAATGATTGACCATGTATTCATAATAGGGCCTTAGATAGGTGAAGTTCTTATTATTGTATGTCAGGTCTTTACGATAATCATAGAACCCCTCAGGTAAATTGGGAACCTCTTTTTTTGCAGAGAGCCTTTTATGCCTAAACGGATATCGTTCTTTAAACGTCGCATAATTATACACAATGTTGGCCTTGGCAATTTGCAGCGCCTTTTCAGATAATTCCGCTTCCAAGGTCAAATCATTCAATAAATCTATTTTTAGCTGTTCTAAAGAATCAATTTTTCGGGCAAATTCTTTTGATTCCAAACCATAATAATCGTCAATTAGGTTCTTTTCACCCTCATTGGCCAAGAAGATCTCAATCATAAAGTTGTTGATTTCCTCACCGGTCCCGGAAAAAACAAGTGATTCATCAAAATCCACTGTATTCAATCGAATAAGAAGACTGTCTCCTTTTTCCAAAAACACATATTGGTATTCCGGGGCATGATTAAAATGATAAAGACCGTCCTCTATGGAGTCTAACTTGAAGGTAAACATATTGTTTTCATCCAGGGCTGACGAATCAATAACAACATCTCCCTTATAAAGGACTACATGTTCGCTGGTAGGGTTGACAATCTCCCCACTAAAAAAAACGTTGGGGGAATTTTGTTTGTTTTCACTACAACCTGCCAATATGAAAAGAAAAAGATAAAGTAAATTTTTATTCATATAAACATATCTTCGATATACTGATCAAAATTAAGCATCCCTTAAAGTCTAAGCTGTTAATTGCGAGTTAAAAAAACTGTTGTTACGTTAAGATATTCCTAGGATTTAGGAATCAAGTTTATTGGTTTAGGGATATTAATTTGTCTATTTTTGCACGAATTTTAAAAAAGGCCATTATGTTATCGGTTTCAAATTTATCAGTTCAGTTTGGAAAACGCGTTTTGTTTGATGAAGTGAATGTTTCATTTACCCAAGGCAACTGTTATGGGGTCATAGGGGCCAATGGGGCAGGCAAAAGTACCTTTTTGAAGATTTTATCGGGTAAACAAGACCCAACTTCGGGATCTGTCCACTTGGAACCAGGTAAGCGCATGTCGATCTTGGAGCAGAACCACAACGCCTATGATGAACACACCGTATTGGAGACTGTGGTTATGGGCAATAAATCCTTGTTTGCAATTAAGAATGAGATTGATGCCCTTTATGCTGATTATACCGATAAGAATGCCGATAAAATTGGGGAACTTCAAGTACAATTCGAGGAAATGAATGGTTGGAATGCTGATAGCGATGCAGCTGCCTTGTTGTCAAATCTCGGTATTCATGAAGAATTGCATTATACCCAAATGGCCGATTTGGATTCAAAATTAAAAGTAAGGGTCTTGCTTGCCCAAGCCTTATTTGGGAATCCGGATGTACTTATAATGGATGAGCCCACCAATGATTTGGATTATGAAACCATTAGTT
>JAHHKH010000010.1 GCA_018679695.1 Maribacter sp. | reverse complement strand
AGCTATCATTAAGGCCGTGAAGAAGACCAATATGCCCAATGGTGTATTTTCAAATTTGAACAGTAGTGGTATTGAGGTGGGGGTAGCTTTGGTAAAGCATCCCGATGTAAAAGCCGTGGGCTTTACTGGAAGTATTCGTGGTGGTAGGGCCTTATTTGACCTGGCTTCACAGCGCGAGGAACCTATTCCGGTTTTTGCCGAAATGGGAAGCGTGAATCCAGTGGTAATTCTTCCTGAAGCCGCACAGATCAGAGGTGAGGCCTTGGCCAACACCTATGCCGGTTCAATAACCTTGGGAAGTGGACAGTTTTGCACCAATCCTGGATTGATACTGGGAATAAAAGGCCAGGCACTAACAGACTTTGTTAAAAGTCTTTCCGATGCTATCATTAAGATAGAACCCTCGTGTATGTTACATCCGAACATAATTGGTGCCTATGAAAGCAACAAACAAAAAGCAGTCGCACAAAAAGGGTTGCAAGTGGTAGCTGATTACGAATCGGATGTTCAGGTAAATTATGCACGACAAACTGTTTCAACCGTAGAGGGTACTACATTTTTAGAAAACACAACACTGCATCAAGAGGTATTTGGACCGTATTCCATTGTGGTTCAATGTGAGGATGTTGCCCAATTGGAACGCATTATTTCCAAATTGGAGGGGCAGCTTACGGGAACCATTATTGCGGAGGAAAATGAATTGAATAAACACCCCGAGTTGGTAAGTGCATTACAAAATAGGGTCGGAAGGCTCATATATAATGGTGTTCCCACAGGTGTTGAAGTTTGCCCTTCAATGCATCATGGGGGCCCATACCCATCTTCTACCGACAGTCGTTTTACCGCAGTGGGTATTCATGCCATTAAGAGGTGGGTAAGACCTATTAGTTATCAGGATTGGCCAGATACCCAACTTCCCCAAGAACTGCAAAATGCCAATCCCTTAGGTATTGCTCGATTAGTGAACAACGAACTAACTTCTCGAAAAATATAAGCATAAATGACCATAAAGCATCTTACATATCTTATGGTTATGTTGATTCTGTTGGGTTGCAACACGGCAGGAACAAATGATTCCCCCACATTGTTGAACAAGATCATTGAAGACTACCAGGATCATAAGGGTTATGACAAGAAGGAGTATCCGTTAGGACTTTTTACCAAAGAATACTATAAATCCGAAGCTTCCTATGCGCAAACACTTTTAGATGAGTTGGTAAAGATCGACATCTCCATCCTGAATGAAACGGATTATATTTCTTATCAATTGCTGGAATTCGTGTTAAGGGATAAAATTGATTTTTACGATTATGGAAGATATTTATATCCTATACTCTCCGATGCCGGATTCCATAGTGATTTAACCTATATGGTCAAACCTATGGTTAGTTACAAGCAAGTCAGGGAGTACTTGAATAAGCTAAACGCCATTCCGGTATTTGTTGATCAGCATATTGAAATTCTCCGGGAATCCATTGATAAACGGGTAACCCAACCTAGCGTAATCTTCAATGGATATGAATCTACCTATAATGATCATATTGTTGACAATTTTGAGGATAGTTTCTATTATACTCCTTTTAAGAACCTACCTGAAACACTTACAAAAACACAAAAAGATTCTGTTTTGAAAGCTGCAGAACTTACGGTGGGCAATGTTGTTGTTCCCCAATTCAAAAAGATAAAGGGTTTCTTTGAGGAAGAGTATTTACCTAAAACAAGAAAAACCATAGGAATATCCGAAGTGCCTGATGGTGAAAAGTATTATCAAAATAGAATTGACTTTTATACAACGAGTACGAACTATACTCCAGATGCCATTCATAAAATTGGTCTTTCAGAGGTTGCCCGCATTCGGTCGAAAATGGATAAAATTATTCAGGACCTTGATTTTAAAGGAAGCTTTGCAGACTTTCTGGAATTTTTAAGAACCGATGATCGGTTTTATGCCAAAACCCCAAAAGAGTTGTTGATGATTGCCCGTGATATGGCAAAAAGGGCAGACGAACAACTGCCAAGGTTCTTTAAGACATTACCGAGAAAACCATACGGTGTTGCTCCGGTGCCCGCTGCGTTGGCACCGAAATATACGGGAGGCCGATATGTAGGCACAAATAAAAATAGTACCGAACCGGGCTACTATTGGGTAAACACTTATGACTTACCAAGCCGCACTCTTTATACCTTGCCATCTTTGACGGTTCATGAGGCCGTTCCTGGCCACCATTTGCAAGGGGCATTAAATTTGGAATTGGGGGATAGCATTCCTCAATTCCGCAAAGATTTATATTTATCCGCTTATGGCGAAGGTTGGGGATTATATACCGAATTTTTAGCCGAAGAAATGGGCATGTATACCACGCCTTATGAACACTTTGGTAAACTTACCTACGAAATGTGGCGAGCATGCCGGTTGGTCGTTGACACCGGAATACATGCCAAAGGTTGGACCCGTGACCAGGTTATTGATTTTATGGCTTCGAACACTGCATTGTCGTTGCATGAAATCAATACTGAGACCGATCGCTATATTTCTTGGCCTGGACAGGCATTATCCTATAAAATCGGGGAATTGAAAATTCGAGAACTACGTAAGAAAGCAGAGGAAGCTCTTCAAGGGGACTTTGATATTCGGCAGTTCCACGAAATTATTCTGGGTCAAGGTACTGTGACCCTTGCTATAATGGAAGAACGGATTAACAATTATATTGAAAAAACAAAAAATGGGTCGTAGTACATTTACCTGTATAGATGCACATACGTGTGGAAATCCGGTGCGAGTGGTGGCTGAAGGGGGTCCTGTGCTTCAAGGAAAGAGTATGACAGAAAGGCGACAACATTTCATAAGGGAATTCGATTGGATTCGTAAAGGCTTGATGTTCGAACCTCGAGGCCATGATATGATGAGTGGCAGTATTTTTTATCCTCCTTCAAATCCTGAAAATGATTTTGGTATTCTCTTTATAGAAACTAGCGGTTGTTTGCCCATGTGTGGCCATGGTGCCATTGGGGCAATAACAATAGGCATTGAAGAGGGTTTGCTAAATCCTAAAATCCCGGGGATGGTCCGTATGGAAACCCCAGCTGGTTTAGTCCTGGTAGAATACCAAAAAACGGGTGAGAAGGTCGATTGGGTGAGATTGACCAACGTAAAGTCGTATTTGGCGGCCACAGATCTTACCATAGATTGCAAGGAACTAGGGGAGTTGGTTTTTGATGTTTCCTATGGGGGTAATTTTTACGCAATTGTAGATCCGCAAAGGAATTTTTCAGGCATTCAGGATTTTACCGCAAGTAGACTTATACAGTTCAGCCAGGAAATCAGGGATAAGATCAATTTAAAATACCCCGGAAAGTTCGTGCATCCTGAAAATGAAACCATCAATGGTGTTAGCCATATTTTATGGACCGGGGAGACGCTATCATCAGAGGCTACCGCAAGAAATGCCGTGTTTTACGGTGATAAGGCAATAGATAGATCACCTTGCGGCACAGGTACTTCTGCAAGGATGGCCCAATGGTTTGCTAAAGGAAGATTAAATCTGGGAGAGGATTTTGTTCATGAAAGTTATATAGGCTCAAAATTTATTGGTAGGATAAAAGAAGTAACCACTCTTGATGGTAAACCTGCCGTTATCCCAAGTATCCAAGGTTGGGCAAGAATTTATGGTCATAATATAATAACCATAGATGATGATGATCCATACGCACACGGTTTTCAAGTAATTTAACATGGCTAAAAGCATTATCATTATAGGAGGTGGAATCGTTGGACTTAGTGCAGCCTATTATTTACATAAAGACGGACATCAGGTGACCGTAATAGATAAATCGGATATCTCCAAAGGTGCCTCTTTTGTCAATGCAGGTTATATAACACCAAGCCACATAATTCCGTTGGCCTCACCAGGCATGATTGCCAAAGGAATTAAATGGATGTTCAATTCTTCGAGCCCTTTTTATATGAAACCGCGTTTTGATAGCGACTTTTTAAAATGGTCATGGTATTTTCACAGGGCGTCGACCAAAGAAAAAGTGGCAAAGGCAATTCCTGTAATCAAGGATATAAATCTAATTAGTAGGGAATTGTTTGAAGAGATTAAGGTTTCTGGTGACTTAGGTGATTTTCATCTTGAGCGAAAAGGGTTGTTGATGTTGTACAAGACCGCTTCTGCAGGAGAAGAAGAACTAAAGGTCGCGGAAAAAGCCAAGTATTTGGGATTGGAGGTTCAGCTGTTGGACAAAGAAAAATTGGATGCCATTGAACCCCAAGTAAAAATTGATGCCTTGGGAGCTATTCACTACGAGTGCGATGGTCATACGACCCCAACTGAATTTATGCCAAAAATGATTTCCTATTTAAAAAGTGCAGGGGTGGTGGTCAAAACCAATGAAGAAGTGATGGATATTGAATTGACCAATAATACAATACAACAAATCATTACTACAAAAGATACATATAAGGCCGATGAAATCGTTTTGGCTGCAGGATCTTGGAGTGGATTACTTTCCAAGAAAATGAATATAAAGCTTCCGATACAGGCCGGTAAAGGATATCGCATAAATATGGAAAGACCAACAGGGATTGCAATTCCTGCAATTTTAATGGAGGCCAAGGTGGCAGTGACACCAATGAAGGGTTTTACGAGATTTGCCGGGACCATGGAGTTTTCTGGAATTAACGAGATCATAAGAAAGGAACGTGTGGGAGCGATTGCCAATGCGGTAACTGATTTTTATCCGGAAATTGAAATCAACGCTACAGAAAAGGCCGAGGCAAAAAGTGGTATGCGACCTGTATCTCCCGATGGATTACCCTATATTGGAAGAGGTAATTCAATTGGGAACCTGACCTTTGCAACGGGTCATGCCATGATGGGTTGGAGTTTGGGTCCAGCGACAGGAAAATTGGTTGCAGAAGTTATCGCTGAAAAAAAGCCTTCTATGGATATCAGTCCGTTTGCTCCCATGAGAAGGTTTTAACAAAAATTCAGTTTATAATTACCTGGAGGGCAGTTTCACTGGAATGACCGAAGTCGTCTGGGTCCTAGCAAGAATGATCCCCAACAATCTTCCATTCACCGTTGACTTTTTTGAACACGATCATGAATGTTCCATTGGCGTAGCCAACCTCCCGCGTTAAATGATATTCACCCATTACCCAATAGGCATCGTCGCTTATTTGTGAAATATTGACGATGTTGAACTTCAAAATACCCCTTTCTGCCGTTGTTGGATATCCACTATTATAGCGATCCAACATTTTTTGCCAGCCATAGGTGATTCCACTGCGCCCAAAATAAGGGATTGAATCCGATTCCAAATAACCCTGCATAAAACCTTCCAAATCGTTTTCGGACCAGGCCAGTTCTTGTGCTTTGAGCACCTGTTTTATAGCAGCTACAGCATCTCTTTCTGAAACGGGAGACTTACATGCCGTAAAACATATTAAGATAAAAAAGATATAAATTGCCTTCATTATTGTGCGTTTGACTTGTAAGTTAAATAATTCTACTCTTCCGCCCCAATGAGATTAAAGGCACCTTTGACCAAGAACAGATCATTTTCAGTAAATTCATTAGCATTTTTTATCATCGTGAACCCATTAAAACTGTTGCCGATAGTAACTTCTTTTTGACTAAAAACATACCCTGCTTCATCTTTGGAATTGATTAATAATACATAGTATTTATCATTCATTGTTATGATGGCATCAACAGGTAAGGCAAGAGCTTGGTTAGATTCGGTGATTATCTGTGCATCAACGAACATCCCTAAAGCGAAATTATGGTTTTCGTCATCCTCCAAATGACCGTGTACTTTTACCGTTCGTGTTTTAGTATCAATAGAAGTCCCCACCAGATGTACTTCAGCTTCAAACGTTTCTTCAAGAGCTTCTGGAATGTGGAAAACGATTTTTTGTCCTTCCTTAATTTTAAGGATATCTTTTTCAAATACAGCAAGTTCAAGATGTATATGGTCTGTATTTATGATTTCCATGATCTCATCCGCAGGTGAAACATATGTTCCTTTACTAATATTCATTTTTGTAACACTGCCGTGAATAGGTGCGTATAGGGCAATTTCCGAAGTAATATTGCCCGCTTCAACGGCTTTGATACTGATGTTGAGCATCTGCAATTTCTTTTTCAGTCCGTTGTAGACGGCCAGAGCACTTTTGTAATTGCTCTCTGCTTTTAAGAAACTCTTTTGGGAGCTGATTTGTTCTTCTACCAAGGTCTTTTGGCGGTCATATTCAGATTTCAAATAAGTAAGCTGTTGTGCCAATTCAAGATAACTTTGCTGCATTTCCACAAACTCAGGGTTTTCCAAGGTGGCCAATACCTGACCTTTTCGAACTTTGTTACCGACCAATAGTGGGGTTTTTTGGACATATCCCCCGGCAAAAGAACTTATTATGGCCCTGCTTTGCGGGGGAACATCTATCATTCCCGTACTTTGAACCACAAGAGGAAAGGATTGCTCTGATAATTTACCAAGTTGCATTTTACTGCCTTCTAACTGTGCTTTACTTATTTCTATTAGCTTTTCTTCTAAAGTTATTGCTGTATTTTCACTTTTGTTTGCTGATTCCCCACAGGACATAAATAAAAGCATGGACAAAAGGAATGTGCTGTACTGAAAGGATTTCATGAAATATATTTTAAGGTTTTTATTTTTAAACTGTTATTAGCCGTTTGTCGATGTTTATTCTTCATAATGTCAGATGATTTAGGGCAATGACCGTTTGATTATACATGTTGAGGTTTTCCAAATAGGAGATGTTAATACTATAGGCATTCTCCAAGCTCTGGATATATTGGAAAAAGTCGATTTCCCCATTCTGGAAACTTATTGAAGCGGTTTTAAGTATTTCATCGGAAAGATTTTTACCACTGTTTTCATAATATTTTAAAGCCTCTTCATATTTACGTAGTTGTCCTATAAGTTGCTCATACTTCAGTTGCAGCCTGTTTTTATAATCAAAGGATTCTTCAATAGCTATATTCTTGGCAATCTTGGCAGCTTTTATTTTTGATGCATTGCCACTGAAAATCAATGGTATTTTGAGTCCGACTTGATAACCGTAAAGATTTTCCCCAAGACCCGAATTGGTTCCTTGGAAATAGTCAAAACTGATGTCTGGCAGTAATGACTGCCTTTCAAATCCGCTTTTGGCCTCGAACAATAAATTTCTATGGTCATAGAGCAATATACCTGCATTCAAGGTGACATCTATTTGAGACAGCTGTAATTTAGGCAATGGGGAGATTGCAATAATCAGCGGTTCTTCGACCTGTGTTATTTTTTGAAGTTTTGCATAAGCTATACCAACATCTTCCCTGGCTTGATTAAAAAGTGCCAGTAATTCTTTTTGTTTGGCTTGGGCTGTTATTTTTTCTAGATAATTGGTTTCCCCCAATTCAAATCGTCGCTGTGATGCTTTGGCGAATTTCTGGTATATGCTGTCCAAATACTTGTAAACCTCTTGCTTTTCTCTGGTATATAGAAATTGGTAATAGGCAGAGGCAACATCACGTTCAAGAGCTTGTTTTTGTAACTCAAATCGACTTTGTTCTATCTTTAATTTTGCCTTATTAATTCGTTTTCCGGCAAAATAAAGGGTTGGGAACATGATACTTTGTTGAATACCATATACTTCTATAGCCTTGCCATTGAAAGCCAAATTGTTTTGGTCGTAATGATAGTACACCTCTGTTTTGTCAAAATTGAATGAGCTACCAACCAGGGCTTCTGTTTCTTCAACTTTCAAGGCCGCTGCTTTAATTCCTGCATTGTTCTCTAATGCCAAAGCCCTAATATCATCAAAATGCAACCCTTTATCTTGTGCATTTGTATTGATGGTAAAGAGCAAAAGGAGAATAGTCAAGCCTTGAACTTGTTTCTTATTTATAATTTTCTTTAGTTCAATTTTTGAATCGAATATTGCGTATAAAACTGGTAAAACGACCAGAGTGAGCAGGGTAGCGGTTATAAGTCCACCAATAACGACCGTTGCCAAAGGTCTCTGTACCTCTGCTCCGGCACTGGTTGAGATTGCCATGGGCAAGAAACCTAATGCGGCAGCCGATGCAGTCAAAAGTACTGCTCTTAGTCTGTCTTTTGTTCCTTGTTTAATTCGCGCCTCAATATCTATCATCCCTTGATGTTTTAATTCCTTAAAATGTTCTATCAAAACAATTCCATTCAAAACGGCAATCCCAAAAAGAGCAATGAATCCTACACCTGCCGAAATACTGAAAGGCATATCCCTTATCCATAAGAAAAATACGCCTCCAACGGCTGCCAAGGGAATGGCGGAATAAATCATCAATGCATCTTTAACCGATTCAAAAGCAAAAAATAGCAAAAAGAATATTAACACTAAAGCTATAGGCACGGCTATTTTTAATCGGTCTTTCGCACTTTGTAGATTCTCGAATTGCCCGCCATACGTAATGTTGTATCCTACGGGTAGATCGATGTTCGATTCAATTCTGCGCTGTACATCGGTAACTACCGATTGCAGATCACGATTTCTTACATTGATACCAACCACGATTCTTCGTTTGGTATCATCCCGTGAAATTTTGGCAGCACCTTTCGTATATGATATATGAG
>JAHHKH010000007.1 GCA_018679695.1 Maribacter sp. | reverse complement strand
CCAATTACGATTACATTAGCGGTGGTTTTTATGATTTTGGTGGCGACTAACCAAGATGTAGCAATAATGGTTACTTCGAACTACTCACTTCCTTTGATTATTGTAGCTGTAATTGCAGTATTGATTCTTATTGAAGGAAAAGGGGTCAATAAAATAAGCTTGTTGTTTCCGTTTATCTTTTTCTGCATGTTGCTTACAGCTTCAACAGAATTGGGAACCACGCAGTGGATAAATGCATTGTTGGCAGAGAATGGAATACATCCAATGATTATTTTGGCGGTGGTTACCGGAATTATGGCCGTAGGACGTTATTTTGCAGGTGGTCTCATTCACCGTTTAAATCCGACTGGGGTATTATTGGGTTCGGCCATATTCTCAGTAGCCGGATTGTTACTATTAAGTATCTCAAGCGGTCCTCTTATGACCGTTGCTTCTGCTGCAGTCTTTGCTATTGGTGTATGTTATTTCTGGCCTACAATGATCGGGGTAACTTCGGAATATGTGCCGAAAAGTGGTGCTCTGGGAATGTCAATTCTTGGTGGAGCCGGTTTCGTGGCTACATCGATGATCCTTCCGATTATGGGAAAATCAATTGAGACTGCCGGTGCCGCTACCACACTTCGTAACATGTCTGTGCTCCCTGCAATATTGGTTGCATTGTTTATAATACTCTACTTCTGGATCAAGAAACGGAAAGTAATCACATAAATGAATCGGATCATTAAAAAAGTCTTTCAAACTGGTTTGCCACGAGAATAGCACCGTAGCATTTGAACTAAACAGATCAGGAAAAGACCATAAGCGAACAAGAACGATAAAAATGAATAGAAAACACAACTTTCATAACCAGCTTTCCAATGTAAAGCTTTCTGACGGCCAGGCAGGCATCATTAATGACCTACGGGAAGCTGGGTTAATATTGAACGAGCCTAAGAAAACTAGAATTGGAAATTGGCTTGAACATGGAATTTTGCTGCTAAGCTCAATTGTGTTGCTCTCTTCCTGCGTAGGTAAAAGTAGTAGTGGGAAAGGGACAGCTCGGAATGCCGCCGAAAAGATCGAACTCTTATCCTATGTAAATCCGCTAATGGGAACCGATTCGGATTTTAGTCTATCCAACGGTAATACCTATCCTGCGATCGCCACGCCTTGGGGAATGAACTTTTGGACACCCATGACCTCTAAAATGGGGGATGGCTGGACCTTCAAATATCATGATAAAAAAATCAGGGGAATAAAGCAAACCCATCAACCCAGTCCTTGGATCAATGATTATGCTGCCTTTTCATTGATGGCATTGACGGGCGATTTAAAGTTTAAGGAAGATGAAAGGGAATCCCATTTTTCCCATAAAGCTGAAACCGTAAGGCCAGATTACTATAGTGTGTATTTAGCGGATTATGATGTGGTTGCTGAGGTAACACCTACAGAAAGGGCGGCACACTTCAAATTCACATTTCCAGAAAATAAAAAATCATTTATCCTCTTGGATGCCTTTAATAAGGGGTCAATGGTGAAAATACTTCCCGAAGAAAGGAAGATAATAGGTTATTGCAGGAATAACAGTGGGGGAGTGCCCGAGAATTTCCATAATTATTTTGTGGCTGAGTTCGATACTGATTTTGAAATGAACCATACTTGGGCAGATGAGTGGGAGATGCAAGAAAACAGTAGTGGAAGTGAAGGGGATCATGTAGGTGCCATAGTGGGTTTCAATACTAAAAGAGGACAGGCAATCCATGTTAAGGTGGCTTCCTCATTTATAAGTCCCGAACAGGCCCAATTGAATTTAGACCGGGAAATTGGCAGCGATAGTTTTAATACAACCAGGGAAAAGGCTACTGAGGCATGGGAAAAAGAACTAGGGAGAATAATGGTAAAATCATCGAATAATGACCATTTGAAAACCTTTTACTCCTGCCTGTATAGAGTGTTATTGTTTCCAAGAAAATTCTATGAGTTCGACAAAAATAATAAGGTGGTACACTACAGTCCGTATAATGGCGAGATTGAGAATGGTTATATGTTTACCGATAACGGATTTTGGGATACCTTCAGGGCGGTATTTCCCTTTTTTAACATGATGTATCCAGACCTTAATTCCCAAATTATGGAAGGCTTGGCAAACACCTATAATGAATCGGGTTGGTTACCTGAATGGGCAAGTCCGGGTCATCGTGATTGCATGATCGGGTCGAATTCAGCGCCCATTATAGCCGATGCACATTTGAGTGGAGTGGGAGGTTTTGACACGGAAACCTTACTGAATGCCGTTTTAAAAAACGCAACTGAAAACGAGGGTAGGCCTGTAAACAGCGTAGGCAGGGCAGGGGTCGATTACTATAATGAATTGGGCTATGTGCCCTATGATGTAGGTATCAATGAAAATGCTGCCCGTACCTTGGAATATGCCTATGCCGATTTTACAATTGCGCAAATGGCGAAATCATTGGGAAAGGATAGTTTGGCTGATGTTTATTATGGGAAGTCATTGAACTATAAGAATTTGTTTGACCCAACTACTAAATTAATGCGCGGAAAAAATAAGGACGGCCAATTTCAATCGCCTTTCAATCCGTTGAAATGGGGAGATGCCTTTACCGAGGGTAACAGCCTGCACTACACCTGGTCGGTTTTTCATGATGTACAAGGCTTGATCGATTTGATGGGGGGTGAAGAAGAGTTTGTGGGCATGTTGGATGGTGTTTTTAATATGCCCCCTGAATATGATGATTCGTATTATGGTTTTACAATTCATGAAATACGGGAGATGCAGATTATGAACATGGGGAATTATGCCCATGGCAATCAGCCCATCCAACATATGATCTATTTGTATAATTATGCAAAACAGCCATGGAAGACCCAGGAAAAAATCCGTGAGGTATTGACCAAATTATATACGCCCACCCCAGATGGGTATTGCGGTGATGAGGATAACGGACAAACATCGGCATGGTATGTTTTTAGTGCCATGGGCTTTTATCCGGTAGCACCGGCAACCAACCAATATGTCATAGGTAGTCCGCTGTTTGATGAGGTAGAACTACATTTACAGAATGGCAATACGTTTACTATCACCGCGAATTCCAATGGTAGGAACAAGCCCTTTATACAAGGTACTACGCTAAATGGTAAAAATTTCAATAAAACATTCATAGGAACTGAAGTTGTACAGAAAGGGGGCAAACTAATTTTTGACATGGGAAATAAGCCGAATAAAAGTTGGGCTGTTTCTGATAATTCCTTGCCTTACTCTTTGAGCAAATCGGAGCGATAAACTAGGAAATTAGCGTTGATCACGCTATGGGTTCCAGAGCTAAAAAAGAGGATTTACAATTAGTTTCAAGGGCATAATGTAGCGATGTAATTACAATTCTAAATGATCTTTATGAAAAATCTTGGTTATACTATAATTCTAATACTGGGGATTGTACTCGTCTTATCTTTTGGCGACCGGGATACAGGCGAAAAAGTAAATAAAAAGGCATCTAATGTAGTAATGGCCTATTACGTTCCAGAAAAGGATTATCAGCCCGAAAAACTTCCCTTGCATCAATTGACGCACATTATCTTTTCATTCACCAATGTGATTGATGGTGAGATGAAATTCCGGCATGCCGAAAACAGGGAAAAACTCAGAAAACTGGTGGTACAAAGGGAAAAATATCCTGAATTGAAGGTTATGATCGCTTGTGGTGGTTGGGGTGCGGATGGCTTTTCCGATATGGCCCATACCCAGGACAATAGGGAAAAATTTGTTCAAAGTGTATTGGAATTCAATAGGGAATATCAACTTGATGGGATCGATATTGATTGGGAATATCCAGGGATACCGGCAGCAAATACAAAAGCTCGTCCGGAGGACAAAGAGAATTTTACGCTTTTGATGAAGGAGTTGCGTGAAGGACTGAATACATTGGATAGGAAGCAAATATTGACTTTTGCCTCTGCCGGTTGGAAACGTTATTATAACAATGTAGAGATCAAAGAAGTAATGAAGCATGTTGATTATATGAATGTAATGACCTATGATCAAATTGGGGCAAGTACACCATATACGGGTCATCATACGGCATTGGGATTGATTGATTTTGAGGATATCAAGGATACACCTGCCGCAAAATACGTTGAACAAAGGAGATCGGAAATGAGAAAACGGGGCTTTACCTATGAACCAAGATCCGTAGAACGCATTGTGGAGTTTTGTATTGAAAATGGCGTAGCAACTGAACAGATTGTTATCGGGGCTGCCTTTTATGGTCGGGCTTGGAAAGGTGTTCCTCCCAACAATAATGGGCTTTACCAGCCCAACAAGGGCTCCCATATTGGTTGGAGCGCTTATCATCAGATTCGGAAGGAGTTTGAATCGAACAAAAATTATAAAAGATTTTGGGATCCCATCGCGAAAGCTCCTTATCTGTATAGTGCCAAGGATAGTATTTTTATCAGTTATGATGATTCGGTTTCGGTGCGTTTAAAAACGGCTTATGCCACCAAGAAGAAATTGGCCGGGATTATGTTTTGGCAGTTGGGCAATGATACCAAGGACAAAAATAGTCTCTTGAAAGCCATTTATGACGCTTCCCAAAAAGACTAATGACCCTCTTAAATTAAAAGGTATGAAATCAAAAATTCCAATTATCCTATTTGCCTTTTACCTCTTATTGAACTCTTGTTCGGACAAGGCATTGAAACTCGTAAATAATGGTCAATCCGACTACGAAATTGTGGTGAAGGGAGACGCCACCGAGAGTGCCTACAAATCTGCAAGAATAGTACAGTCCTACTTCGAAAAGATCAGTGATGCCCAGTTAAGTATTACTGAGGAAAGCACTCAAAGTGTGGATAAGGCTAAAATATATATTGGAAGCGTAAACGGGGAAGAACTGGATCAGCACGAGGTCAGGATAAGTTCATCGAATGGAGACCTTTATATCCAAGGTGGATCGGATACTGCATTGAACAATGCGGTTTATGAATTTTTAGAACGTTATATAGGTTGCAAATGGTTTGCCCCGGAGGTCGAAAAAATACCTAAGATGACTTCGATTTCGGTAGACCTTCCTCTTGATTATTCATATATACCCCAAATTACAACGCGTACAGTGCATTCAAGGCTGTTTTATGAAAACAAGGACTATGCCGACCAACAAAAAGTAACCTATGAAGCCTTTCCACGCTATGTGCCCATAGCCAGGGTGCACACTTTCCATCGATTTATTCCTGAGGAAAAGTTTTATAAAACGCATCCTGAATATTACTCCTGGCGTGGAGACAAACGACTTCCAACACAACTGTGTTTGACCAATGATGCCGTATTGAATATCGTTAAGGATTCGGTAAGTTCCCTATTCAAGCAATATCCTGAAGCATCGGTAATTTCAGTGAGTCAAGACGATAACCAACAATATTGCCAGTGTGAAAATTGTGCTAGGGTCGATGAGGAAGAAGGGAGTCCGGCAGGTACGATGATCCGTTTTGTAAATAAGGTTGCTGAGGCCTTTCCCGAAAAGACCATTTCAACCTTGGCCTACCAGCATACGCGTAAACCAAGTAAGACCAAGCCGGCCGAAAATGTATTGATTACCTTATGTTCCATAGAATGTGATAGAAGTGGGCCAATAGAACAAAAATGCGCCGATTTTGCAGAAGATCTAATAGGATGGGGCAAACTTACAAACAACATTAGAATTTGGGATTATACCACCCAATTCACCAATTTTCTCGCTCCGTTTCCAAATATGCACACCTTAAAACCGAATATTGAATTATTCAAGAACAATGGGGCCAAATGGATTTTTGAACAGCACAGTAATAATCCGAGCGAATTGTTTGAATTGAGGTCCTATATCACGGCTAAACTGCTTTGGGACCCAACTTTGGAACTCGATTCATTATTGACCGAGTTCACCAATGGTTATTACGGGGAGGCAGGTATCTATGTAAAAAAATATATCGATACAATACATGCTCAAATAAAGGAAGACCCCGATTTCTTCTTGTTTTTATATGGAGACCCATCCCAAGCTTTTGAGTCCTATTTATCACCGGATTTGTTAATGGAATATTCCAATCTTTTTGATGCTGCAGAAAAGGCTGTTGGGGATAAGACTGAATTGCTTTCAAGGGTAAAAACGGCACGATTGGGAGTTGACTATACGGTATTGGAGGCCTGTAGAAAGGGCATTTCCGATGAGTATCGGTTAGTCACCAAAGAAGATGCCTCAAATCCTGTTGTAAATGCTTTGGTACTGCGACTTTTGGAAAATTTCAAGTCAACAACGAAAAAAGGCAATATCATCCTAATGAATGAAATGGGCTTTACAGTAGAGGAATATCTTAAAACCTATGAAAAAGCCTTGGCGGTAGCAAAGCAACCTAATAAAGCCCTGGGCAAAAAGGTAACCTTATTGACAAAGCCCAAGAAATATGCAGATGAAAATCCGCAAGTCTTGACCGATGGGGCCTTGGGGGGTAATAGTTTCTATGCCAATTGGCTGGGTTTTGAGGGTAATGATTTGGAAGCGGTTTTGGATATAGGTGAAGTACAATCCATTAGTTCCATTTCCACGGCCTTTCTCCAGGTCACGAATCATGTGGTTTTCTTTCCTACCCAAGTAACGTACTACGGTTCTAAGGATAATCGCAATTTCAAGGAACTGGGAACGGTAGAAAATAGATATCCATTAACTAAAAAAAGTAAGGTCAACGACATTCAGTATTTCGAAGTGAACCAATTGAATGATCAGTTCAGATACATTAAGATTGTAGCTAAGAATTTGGCAAATCCCCCTTATTGGCATCATGCGGCGGGTACCCCATCCTGGATTTTCGCAGACGAGATTCTTATAAATTAAATCGGGTCAAATGGAAAAATGGACATTAAAAATATTGGTATTACCACTAGTAGTAAGCATGTTCTTATGTGCACAAAATACCTTGGGACAAGCTGTTTATGAGGACGAAAGATATGTCCCTGAAACCGATCCTTTGGTAAGTGAAAGACTGGCGGAATGGCAA
>JAHHKH010000002.1 GCA_018679695.1 Maribacter sp. | reverse complement strand
ACCTAAGACTAAACGATGGGAATGTACTTTCTGTAAGTAAGTTCAATGTCGCTGGGGTACAACTAAAAAAGGGTATTAAAGGTTTCATTTTTGGGGAAAGAGGAGTCTGGAGACCAGGGGATTCAATATTCCTTTCATTTTTACTGAATGATAATGAAAATAAACTTCCTGCCAATCATCCAGTTAAATTAGAATTGTTGGATCCTTACAACAAGGTCGTTTCACGTGAAGTTCAAAGTTCTGGATTGAACAACTTTTATCACTTTGTGTTAAAGACCAATGAAAATGCCCCGACAGGTAATTGGTTGGTAAAAGTATCGGTAGGGGGTGCATCTTTTACCAAAACCATCAAGATTGAAACCATTAAACCAAACCGGCTTAAAATTAGGACCACCTTTGACCAAGAAGTGCTATCAGGTTATGGACCCATCTCAGGTAATTTAGAGGTTAAATGGCTTCATGGTGCAATCGCTAAAAATCTCAAGGCGGATGTCACGGCTAAGTTCAATGCCAGGAAAACGAGCTTTGAAACCTATCCTGGGTTTGTTTTTGAAGACCCTACCAGGGCTTTTTCATCAGATGAACAACCTATTTTTGATGGCAGTTTGAATGCAGAAGGTGAGGTCAATTTCACACTTAATGCACAGCTTTCCAATAGGGCTCCTGGAATGCTCAATGCTGCCTTTATTACTAAGGTCTATGAAAATGGCGGTGATTTCAGCACCGATGTTTTTGTTAAACCGTATTCACCCTTTAAAACATATATTGGATTAAATATCCCAAAGGGCGATAAGACCAGAGGCATGCTATTGACCGATACCAAACATCTATTTGAAGTGGTTTCAGTAGATGAAAATGGGAATCCCAAAGCAGTAAGGAACCTCAAGGTTACCATTCATAAGGTCAATTGGAAATGGTGGTGGGATACCTCTCCCGAAAACCTAAGCAATTTTAGTAGTAGCAATTATCGTGAGAAAGTGTATGAAGAAACAATTAATACAAATTCGAGTGGTAGGTCAACATTCAGTTTTGAGTTGAAATACCCCAATTGGGGCCGTTATTTGGTTCGTGTGGAGGATTTAAAGGGAGGTCATGCGACCGGACAGACCGTTTATATAGACTGGCCGGGTTGGGCAGGTAAATCCAGAAAAAACGATCCGTCGGCAGCTACCATGCTTGTTTTCTCATCGGATAAGGAAAAGTATGCTGTAGGGGAAACGGCCAAGGTAACCTTCCCGAGTTCCGAAGAGGGACGTGCTTTGGTTACGGTGGAGAATGGCAATGAGGTTTTGGAGTCACTTTGGGTTGAGACATCAAAAGGCGAGACAGCGTTCAATCTGCCAATATCCGAGCTTTATACACCAAATGTATACATTCATATTTCGTTGCTGCAACCCCACGCATCAACGTTAAATGATTCACCAATTCGACTTTATGGAGTGGTACCCATTTCGATAGAAAATCCAAATTCAAGATTGGAACCAAAAATTAGCATGCCCGGGATATTGCAGCCAGAGGAGGACATTACCCTAAAAGTGAGCGAGGCAAAAGGCAAATCAATGACGTATAGTATTGCCATTGTGGATGAAGGATTATTGGATTTAACCCGATTCAAAACCCCTGATCCATGGAGCACCTTTTATGCACGCGAAGCACTTGGGGTAAAAACCTGGGATGTCTACGATGACGTCATCGGTGCATTTGGCGGCCGCATAAATCAGGTATTTGCTATTGGTGGTGATGATGAATTGGCAGGTGCCAAAAATAAAAAGGCAAATCGATTTGAACCTATGGTTGTGCATTTAGGCCCCTTTGAATTAAAGGAGGGACAAACCAAATCACATAAGATAAAAATTCCAAAATATGTGGGGTCAGTGCGGACCATGGTTGTAGCTGGGGATAATAAAAGTGAAGCCTATGGGAGGGCAGAAAAGACTACCCCAGTTAGAAAAGCATTAATGGTATTGGCATCTTTACCCCGTAAGATCACCCCTGGAGAAAGAGTAACATTACCCGTTACTGTTTTCGCAATGGACAAGAAAGTAAAAAATGTGACTGTAAGCATTAAACAAGATCAAGCATTTACCATTGATGGGGCTGCTTCAAAAACAGTAACTTTTACACAACCAGATGAAAAGATGGCGTATTTTGATTTGAATATTACCGATTTCAAGGGTATTGGTAATGTAATTGTTGAAGCCACAGGCAATGGTGAAAAGGCGTCGTTTGAAATTCCCATAGATGTGGTGAATCCCAATCCAATGACCTCAACACTACAAGAAATAATCTTAAGTGCGAAGGAAAGCGAGACCATAAACCTAACAACTTTCGGAATTGCAGGGAGCAATTCCGCGCAGATTGAAATTTCAACCTTACCTCCTATGAATTACAATGGTCGAATAAAGAACCTGATTCGCTATCCCCATGGCTGTGTTGAACAAACAACTTCTGCGGCTTTCCCACAGCTGTTCCTATCCGATATTTTTGATTTAGACGCTAAAAGAAAAAGGCAAATTCAACTGCATGTCGAAAATGCAATTAAACGTTTAGGCGATTATCAATTACCCAATGGAAGTTTCCCATACTGGCCTGGTCAAGGACAAGCAAA
>JAHHKH010000478.1 GCA_018679695.1 Maribacter sp. | reverse complement strand
CTGTGATACATAATGCATTAAGAAAATTGTTGCCTTTTTGTTTTCACTAAGGTTGCCAATTGAGATATATTGCTTGTTACCAGCAAAATCCGCGAAGGCCAAAGTCTCCTTATCAATTGCCTTTAAGAAACCTTTTGCACCGCCCCGATGTTGAATATAGGGTTGCCCCTCATCATTGGCTGTACCTAAATAAAATGAATCGATAATGCTTAAAAATTCCTTTAATTCCAATGTTATTTTGGTATTCCAGCCACCAAATTTTTCCATACGCGCACAATTAATACGTGATTTGTATTTTTCTTGAATCTTTTTAACCGAAGGGGTAAATACTATGTCGCTGGGATATTTCATTTATGTCCTCTTTTGATAAGCCCTTGAAAGGTTTATACATTCATTTTTTAGTACGCCCTCGATTATTTCTGGAGTTTCCTTCCAATTAGGAACATTCTCAGTTTTCAATATTTTAAATTCGGAACTTGAACCGCCAACATATTCTGATTTTACTCCAAATACCAAGGTCTTTATTTGATGATGTCTAATCACATAAGAACACATAATACAAGGTTCATGAGTGGTGTATAGAATAGATTCCTTTATTGATAGACCATGAGTTGAGGCGTATCTAATGGCTTCTATTTCAGCATGTTTAGTGATGTCGTTTCCAGATTTTACGGCTTCTCTGCCAATACCTATGATTGCGTCGTCCTTTACAAGTATGGATCCGACAGGCGGATTACCATTTTGCATTGCTTCTTCACCAAGTGCTATACACTTCTTCATGTAATGTACATGTGTTCCCATGTTGGTAAATGCTATTGATATTAGTTTTTACTCGATTTTAAATTCGGAATGATATCGTAGTCAATCAAGAAAATCAATGGGATAGCATATGCAAAATGCCGTACTAATGTAATTATCGGCATCATTGGATCCATATCCAATCCTGCAATACCTGCTCCTAATAAAGGGAGCATAAAGAACCATACTAAAGCAATTGTTTCTCCCACGACAAACGTTATGGCCCTTGCCCATTTTGGCCCCCATAGTGAGGGTGCAATTCCAGCAAATAAAATAGCCAGAAGAATTCCGTTTGAATAGTGGCCGAAGATGCCGTACACTAATCCCAAACCTGTTTTTGCCCCTAGGATTCCTGGAATATCCCACCAGGTCCCAGTTAAGAATAACCCAACAAGATCAAAAAGAATTGTTCCAATTAATCCCGCTATTATTGCCATTTTCCAATTTATTTTTTTCATAATATTTGTTTTTAATTTTTGGTAGATAGTCTATTGAAATTCAAACGAATCCTTTTACTTGCATTTGCGATTTCCAATTTGCTATATTCGACGTTACTGGTGTTGAAATTATGTGAAGTTGTCATAATCACTTGTTATTTAATTAGTGAAAGTGATTCGTAATACCCTATGTCCACGTTTGGTTTAGTGTAGGTCCTTTTTATTTTGCCATAACTGCCTTCTTGGATTTTTATATGGGAAGGGGCATTTCTAAGTGTATTTATTGTTTTCATGACTGTTCGTTTTTTTGTGGGTGGCAGTTCGAGCCAATAAGGCTGTATTTAATAGAATTACCGGCACGAACTGACTTTTGTTTGCTAACACCCACTGGATTAATTGATGTTGTTTTTATTCAAAAAATTCAGAATATAATCGGCTATTTCATCCCCTTTTTCTTCTAGGGCAAAATGCCCAGTGTCCAGTAAATGAAACTCCAAATTCTTCAGATCCCGTTTATAGGGATAGGCACCATCTGCAGGAAATATATAGTCGTTTTTACCCCAAACAATAAGCGTAGGGGGCTGATATTCCCTAAAGTATTGCTGCCATTCAGGATATAAAGGAACATTGGTTCTGTAGTCGTAAAACATGGCCAATTGAATCTCATTATTCTCTTCACGGTTTAGGTGTTGAAGGTCAATACTCCAGTTATCGGGACTAATTTTAGTTGAATCCTGCACTCCATGGGTATATTGCCACTTTAAACCGTCGGGTGAATGGAATCCTTCCAAGGATTTGCCATTGGCTACTGTATAATCATCCCAATATTTTTTTATGGGGATCCAGAAATCCTTTAATCCTTCTTTATAGGCATTTCCATTTTGTATTATCAAGGATTCAATCCGTTCGGGATATTTGGCAGCTATTCTAAAGCCTATCGGGGCACCATAGTCCATTAAATAAATACTGTATTTCTCTACCTTCAGTGCCTTTAAAAATCCTTCAACTATTTTCGCCATATTATCAAATGTATATTCAAAGTCTTTCATTAAAGGCTGCTCACTACGCCCGAAACCGGGATAATCAGGAGCCAATACATGGTACTGAACAGACAAGTCTGTTATCAAATTGCGAAACATATGGGATGACGTTGGATATCCATGTAATAAAAGGATAGTTGGTTTACTAACATCACCTGCTTCCCGATAGAATACGTCTATTCCATTGACCTTCACCGTATTGTGGTAAGTAGGTTGTTCCCTGACCTTTAACTCAGTTGAATCAAGTGAAACGTCTGAAGTTGCAAAGGAAGATCCCACCAGGACCATGGTCAGAATAAAGACCATTCCTAAAATTGATTTGATTGTTTGTGTTTTCATGATTGTTGTTTTAAGATTTATGTTATACTGCTAAAAGACTATCTATTCCTTGTGCTTTTGGGAAATCGATTTCAAAACCACCATTATGGAATATGTAATTTGTAATTGTTGTTAAGGCCACTGCGCCAATTAATTCTGCAAAAGCAGCTTTGGAATAGCCAGCAGCAAAGAAATTCTGGGTTGAAACCTCAGAAGGATGCCCTTTGCTTTCAACGAACTCTCTTACTAAGGAGACCAAAGCATTCAGTTTTTGATCAGCAATGGAAATTGATCTTAATTCCAAAGTTTCCTCTTCAGTAAAGCCGTTCATCTTACCAAGCGCTGTATGGGCAGATAAACAATAGGCACAGCCATTGACCTGTGAGGTTGTCAAGGCTATCGCCTCATACTCCTTACTTGAGAACTCCCCACTTTTGATCGTTTCACTGAAATTTAAAAATCCGCCTAGAAGTTTATCCGATACGCCCATCGCGGCATATAAATTAGGAACCATTCCAATTTTGCTCTTTACATTGGTGAAGATGGCTTGCGTATCTACATTTGCTTCTTCGAAGCTTAAAGGTTGTAATGTTTTCATAGTATTCATTTATAGTATTAAAAATTAAATTTTGATAAGACTTTCTTACCTGTAACGTCTGGTGCTATTCCAAACAGCACTTTTTGATTTTTTCTGAATTTTCATGTTTTTGTTTTTATTGATTAATAAATTTTCTATCTGATTTTTTGATGTTGATGTCATTGGCACTCATATCCCTTATTTGCATTAAACCGTCTTGGTCGAATTCCCAATGCTCATTACCATGGGTTCTTTTCCATTGACCTGTCGAAGCATCTTGCCATTCATATTCAAACCGAACTGATATTCTATTATCGGTGAAAGACCATAGGTGTTTTCGAAGTATGTAGTGCTGCTCATTTTGCCATTTGTCTTTAAGAAATTGAATTATCGCCGTTCTTCCAATGAAGAAATCATCCCTATTGCGCCATTGGGAATCAATGGTATATGCCATTGCCACTTTTTGAGGGTTCTTACTGTTCCAAGCATCTTCTGCAGCCTGTACTTTTGCCGCTGCAGACTCTTTCGTAAATGGTGGTACTATTTTATTCATTTCATTAATATACAGACAAGTCTGTTTATTTTATCGTTAACAAATTAATTTCCTTACAATTTATTTTATTCCAAAAGCGTTACGCAGGCTTTCTTTGCACTTAGAATAGGCCATTTGTCTTTTTGTATTTGTGACAGTATTATGGCCCCTTCGATTAAAATCAAAACCTGATCTCCCAATTCCTTTGCATTTTCTTTGTTGAATTGG
>JAHHKH010000467.1 GCA_018679695.1 Maribacter sp. | reverse complement strand
AAAGCTTACCGTAAAAATCGAATTTTTATGATAAGTAAGCAAGGACAAGGGTTAGTATTTAAAGTAATGATCGAGACGGCTTCAAGTTCCATAAAATAGTAGGTTTTACACCAACCCAAGTTAACTGACAGTGCTTCCTGAGGTAAAAATTTACGGGTGGTCATTTAACTCATTTAAGGCCACCAAAACAGAAAAAACTGTCCTGCCAAATTCTATAACAACAACAAAAAGGACCCTTGGTTTACAAGGGTCCTTTTTTATACTATTATTTTGTCAGCCTACAAAACCGTAACTTCTTTTGCTTCGACCTCACTGCTGTAGGGGTCAAAATTTGCTGGAAGATATGCTGCCGTATCAAAGCCCAACTCAATTTGCTCCTCCTCTTCCATATAATTTATACTTTCAATATCCAAAGGATCTGCATAGGGGTCAAAGTTTGCAGGCAAATAATCGGCCACATTAAAACCCATTTCGATTTCATCTTGTTCCTCAACATATTCCACGGCATTAAGATCTACATACAATTTGTGCGGGTCAAAACCCTCAGGAAGGTAGTCGGCGGTATCAAAACCAAGTTCAATTTGTGGTTCTACTTCAATATAGGCGATTTCGTTGAGGTCCAAATCTGCATTCTCCTTGCAATCCGTATCCGAACCCAAAACAATGGATTCTGACCAAACAATTGTCTCTGCCATTTCAATATTGGTTACCAACATATCCTGTGAAATAGCTGAAGCAATAGTAACGGGTTGTACCTCTGTACCGATTTTTAGATTCTCCTGTGCGGGTACGCTACCTAGCAGCATCAGTCCGCATATAAGCATTAATTTGTTCATTTTTAGATTGATTTAATTGTTGTTTGAAATTGATGTTTTGTGTTTCGTTGTTAATAAGACTACTCAAAAAACCAATTGTTACTTTGCTTGGGAATCTTTTAACAGCTTTTGGTGCTTTTTAGCATTATTTTTAGAATCTACATACTTTAACAACGCTTTCCTTAACATTTACAGGAGTGGTTTGCTAAACAGCCAAAAAATGCGATTGCAAAACAGGCACTTTCAAAAATTATTTTTTCCAATAATTCAATTATGGTTGGAAACGCCTCATTCCAGTATATGTATTGTAAGATTATCCCATTAACGTGCAGCCGAAAGCTCAGGATGTGGATATTCACTTGACCTATTTTGAAAGGAGATGATTTTTGGGTTTTGTATAATTCCATCTTTGATCTCAATGGCTCGGCGGATGGTTTCACTTTGTTCCCATTTAACCGGGCCTCCCATTATAGTGGGCAAATAAGGGGTAAGGCTGTTCGATATTTCCCAAGTAGCGGCATTCCATAGATAGGAAGGCGTATGGTCGACCGCATAATAAAACACCTTTCCTGCCTTAAATATCGGCACTTCAAAATTCGTGGGCTTGGCAAATGAGAAAGCCATACCTTCATCACAACTAACATCTACAATTAGGCAGCCCGGCTTCAAGCGATCATTTTGATCTTCTTTCACTAACATCAAAGGAGAATCGGTATCCTGTAGTATGCCATTCACTATAATATCCGCATCAACCAACTCTTCAACAAAGGGACGCGGTTGATGTTCCGGATGTAACGACATCAGGTTACCATCTTGGTCTTCTTCGAATTGATAATAATTCACTCCGGCCATTTGGTCGGCTACGAGAAAATAATGCCGTTGGGTGAACACTGTAATATCATGTATGCCCCTGGCCTGCAAAGCACGTACAGCACCTCTGCTCACCGAACCGAAACTAAGCACCACTGCTTTGCGTTTTGGCCCATAATTCCCATCTATTCCTAATAGGTTCATAGCATGGTGTACCCCGGCATATCCTGCTATTTCGTTATTGTTTTGAAAGATATGCATTTGCCAATCCCCGTGAGCTGACCATCGATGCATGGCCTCCCAGGCAATAAGTGTTAGCTTTCGGTCAATAGCTGTTTGTGTAATACCACTTTGCTGAACACAGTGTGGCCAGCCCCAATGGATAGTGCCCTCTTTCATCTCATCAAAATCCTCTTGTACCGGTTTCGCCAATAAAGCAATATCACATCGTTGAAAAAGCTCCTGCCGACTAAGAAGACCACCACTCTGTTTGGCGAGTTCGCTGTCATTCATTCCAAATCGTAAGCCATAACCCGTCTCAAAAAAGAGATGACTTTTGATTTCCCCGTCTATCCAATCCAATTGATCAGGGTGGATGGGTACTCTTTTTTCCTGTTTTTTTCTTGAGGTGCTAAAAACACCGACACTAAGTAGACTCATGAGATTCCATTTTCTATGATATATTACGCCGACTGCGATAACAGCAGCCTGGTTGGTGCGCCTCCCTTCCGTCAGGTTAGTTGGCATTCAGAACTTTTCCGCCAGAGTCCTAAGTTAACAAATAAGTACGGGATTAAGGCCAACCTTGCTAAAGGGGTGGTTAGGAAATCCATACCAGTGATAACCAGAGGCCCACAAAAGGATTTTCCAGTGATTTTCAAGCTGTGATTTTCCTGATCGATCAAATACTTAATGCCGATATTATAACACAGGCAGTTGGCTTAATCGAAGCACCTTCCCCGGTTCGTTCAGTACCACGTAGATGGCCCCATCAGGTCCGGTGGTTACATCACGCACCCTACCCGCATTCTTTAGGATCGTTTGCCGATACATCATCCGGTCTTTCTCGATATCGAGCAACTGAAGTTCCTCCATGCGTAAAGCACCGACCAAGAGTCGATTTTTCCATTTTGGAAAGACATCCCCGCTATAAAAATCCAACCCACAAGTCGCTATAGAGGGCCTCCAATAAGCAATAGGCTGTTCCATACCTTCTTTATGGGTAAATTCGGTGATGATATCGCCATTGTAATTTATACAATAGCAGATTTCCGGCCAACCATAATTAAGTCCCGGACCGATCAAGTTGAGTTCATCACCACCCATTGGTCCATGTTCCGTTTCCCAAACCTGACCCGTTTGAGGGTGCACCGCCAGCCCTTGGGCATTGCGATTGCCATACGTATAAATAGATTTGACGGCACCGGGGGTATTATAAAAAGGGTTCGATTCTGGCACCCGACCATCTTTATGTATACGATGCGTCTTGCCGTTGGGTTTGCTCAGATCTTGGGCATCCTCCATAGTACCTCGATCTCCAATGCTAAAGTAAAGATAGCCTTCGGGATCAAAGACAATACGGCTTCCAAAATGGTGCCCTGCTGTTTTATAAGTTTCAAAAGGGGCTTGGAACAGCACCTCTTGATCAATCCATGTATTGCCCACGAGTTTACCCCTTACAATTGAGGTCATTGCTGGGACGCGTTCCTCCCCCTCTTCCATTACTTTACCATGACCGTGGCTAAAGGCAAGGTATATCCAAGGCTCGCTTTCATAATTGGGATCTACTGCCACATCGAGGAGACCACCCTGCCCCAAAGCACGAACTTCAGGAATACCTTTTACGGCCTCTGGGAGCAGTACCCCATTCTCCAGAATTCGCAAAGCCCCTGATCGCTCGGTAATCAATGCCCTGTTCGGGTCGATAAAATCAATGGCCCAAGGTACATCGAGGCCCTCAGCAATCACATCCACTTTGATCATATAGTCCTGTGTCTCCAATGTATCGGGAATAGGTGGTTTGGTGATGCCTAGACGTTCTTCCTCATACATTAAAAAACTGACCAGTGAATCGATCTCCGCATCAGACAGAATTTCTCCCCAGGCAGGCATTCCATGATGGGGATAGCCAAATTTGATAGAACGCGTAATATCCCCTTTTCGAGAGCCAAACTGCCAAGATCCATCAAGAAGGCTCTGCGAAATCTCACCTTTGAGGTCATCGCCATGACAGGAAGCACATAACTTGGTAAAAGTCTCTGGGATTTCACGGACTGCAGCCATATTAGAGGTTGTTTTTGAAGTACACGATCCTAAAAGAAGGGAGCAAACCATCATTGGGATGGTGATTAATAGAAGGGCATTTTTTGTCATTTGATTATAGTCTTTAAAGCTAAGTTCCAAAAAAATATGGTCATTACCCAAATTTGTCAGATAAAGCATGAATTAGGGTTCAAAAATCCGATATTCCATTCCCAGGAGTGAATGCTATTGAAAAAAATACGTGAATATTTCTTCACGAAAAATATTTTTTCATGGGCTGAAAATAATGTTCGTCCCAACCTTTACGATAATGCTCCCCACTTTCGGGGACCTGGGTATGTCTTAAGGTCAATTGGGTACTTCCATTTGTTTCTTCGAGTAATATTTCAATCTGGGAATCGGGTTCATGATCTAAAAATTGGGAGGTCCGCCAAGATTGTACGATTCGTTCGTTTTCCTCAAGGACCAAGTTACTTCCATTAATATAGCCATCCCATGCCGAGAACCCTTCCCCGACCTTTTTGCAAGCTGTAGCCTCACCTCCGGTCATTTTGGTATGCCCTTCGCTGCTTAGCCAAGCGTCATAAATTGCCGTGGCGGAGGTATTAAATGTAGTTTTTAAAACGATTTCCATTTTATCTTATTAGGTTATTCTTGCCCCAAAATCCCTTGTTAAGAATGTAAATAGTCCTTCAGCTTTTGACCAATGAAATATTCCCAGCCTTGCTCACAACTTTCCCTTTTGAATTCGGGAATGTTGTCCGGATAATCTTCGAATACCCTATTGACGAGTTTTACCATTACATGGTTCTCTGCGGGTATCAATTCAAAAGTTACATCGCCACTACCGGGGTATTCCAAAAATTTCCAATTGTAAGTTATCTTTTGTTGGGGAACTACTTGGGTCACCTCCCAGAGGTGGGTAAATGTGCGGTCTTCCACCTGCACAGCAAATTGGGTCTTGAAGCCGACTTTGGGTTTAAAATCCTCAATCTGGTCAAAATACCATTGCCTCATCTCCTTGAGAACGGTGATAGCGTTCCATATCTTTTGAACCGGAGTATTGAACTTGTATGCTACAACTACTGGCGGATCTGAACTTTTCATGTGGGTTGCATTTATATCTACAAAATACGGATTTTTAGTCAAACCCCTCCATCCTTCTTAAACCGTTGGGACACCTCTATTTTTTGGCAAGAGGGTCTTTTTGATTTTCTCTTATTATTGATTGCCTTTACATTAACATCTTGCTCTCAATACAAGCTAATATTACTTTGGACGTCGGCATTTACTGAATGCCTGGATTATTATCGACTTCACGATTCAATTCTTCCTGCAAATCATTGCTATTTAGTTCCAAGACAAGGTGATTATAATCGGAAGTAATTGTTTTACAAGTAGCTTTGGAAGCATAAAGTTGACATTCCTACTATGCAAAAGCACATATTTTGCTAGATTTGAGGTTTAACCCAAATAGTAAGTGAAATACTTTTATCTTCTTTTGTTGGTATCTTTTGTGCATACAATACCCTTGAGTGCGCAAAGCTTTGAGGTGACTGGCACAGTCAAGGATCGCGATAACCAAGCTATTTCCTTTGCAACGGTTTCTTTGCTTCAGGTGGTAGACACCACAATGATAAAAGGTGTTTCAGCTGATGAAAATGGCTTGTTCAAGTTGGCCAATGTAAAGCCCAATACTTATTTTATAAAGGCAAGTTATATACGTAATTCCTCAAAATTGGTCGCTATTGACGTTACCAAAGATATAGCTATGGGTACTATCATTATTGATCAGAATGTAGAGAATTTGAAGGAGGTCGTAATAACTTCTATGAAACCCATGATCGAACGCAAGGCAGACCGCCTTGTTTTTAATGTAGAGAATACGGTGGTTTCACAAGGCAGTTCCTGGGATGTACTCAAACGAACACCTGGGGTTATTGCAACACAGGAAGAGTTACAGGTGCGAAATCAATCGGCCACAATCTATATCAATGACCGCAAGGTTCAATTGTCTTCGCAAGAAGTTCGCGACTTATTGGAGAACTATCCGGCAAGCTCTATAAAATCAGTGGAGGTCATTAACAATCCTCCTGCAAAGTACGATGCCGAAGGTGGTCCTGTCCTTAATATCGTGACCAGTAAAAATATTTCAATGGGCTACAAAGGAAACCTCAGCACTACTTATACCCAATCTGTTTTTCCAAAATATACTTTTGGGACGTCACATTTTTACAAGACCAAAAAATTAAATCTTTTTGCCTCATATAATCATAGCCCACGCAAGGACTTTAAGAATATCGAAAGCGAAACCAATTTTATAAACGAAACGGGGATCTTTTCCAGGTGGAATACCGATTTTGATAAAATAACTAGAATAAAATCACATTCGGCACAGCTGAATTTGGATTATACCATAGACGACAGAAATGAACTTAGCTTTGCATCGAGCGCATTGGTTTCCCCTGATAAGGAATTTGATAATTTGCAGTTTACCGATATGCGCAATGCCCAACGCATGCTCGATTCTACCTTTATAACGGAAAGCGACCTGCTTGAGGACAAGAGTAATTATTCTGCAGATCTCACCTATAAACATAATTTTAAAGAACATGGAAGCCTTAGATTAAATGGCCATTACACTAAATACGATTTTGAAAGCGACCAAGATGCGAGATCCGATTATTATGACAGCAACAACCAATTTATAAGAACATTCGGCTTTTTTACGGCTGCCGACCAGGATATTGATATCTACACGACCCAATTGGATATTACTACGGCCATTGGAAGCGTTGCTTTTGAAACAGGATTAAAAGGATCCTTCATTGAATCAAAAAGTGGTATTGACTTTTTTGAAACTACGCCCAGTGGATCAATATTTATACCTAACCAATCCGATGACTATTTCTACGATGAAAAAGTCTATGCGGCATATATGAGTGCATCCAAGGATTGGGATAAATTCAGCCTCAAATTCGGTTTACGTGCAGAACATACCGAAAGCTCGGGATTTTCTACCTCGCTTTCCGAAATCAATGATCTGAAATATTTTGAACTGTTCCCAACACTTCATTTGCTTTTTACGCCAAAAGAGGAACATAGCTTCTCCTTTGACTATTCACGGAAACTGGCGCGACCAAGATATGGGGATCTAAATCCGTTCAGGTATTATATCAATGAGAATAATTTTAGTGAGGGAAACCCGAACTTGCTTCCAAATTTCAGTCATAATTTCAATTTGAACTATACCTTGAATAGCGAAATGTCATTTGACCTTTATTATAGGGATAATGGTAATTACATATCAACGTTGGCCTTCCAGGACAATGAAAGCCTTGTACTGCGCGATATTACCCAAAATGTCCTTGAAAGTACCTCATACGGATTTGATTTCAATTATGGAAAAAGCTTGACCGATTGGTGGTATCTTTATAATTATATTTCCATTTTTCATGAGGATGAAACCTTTGTTGCCTTGGAGAGCAATAACCAAGAAGTAACGAACAGTGTTGACGGGGTTTATGTTGATCTTACCAATTTTCTCAATCTTTCAAAAGATGGAACCTTCAAGGGGGAAGTTGGATTGACTTACCTTTCTGGATTTTTAGAAGGATCATACAGGCAGGAAGAAACAACCAATATTACTTTTGGTTTAAGAAAGACCCTATGGGACAATAAGGCCCTGATCAGTTTACAGGTGAATGATTTGTTGAACAAAGCCAATAACCGCATCTCATCGAAATACCTTAATCAGGACAACGCCTACTTACCTAGGCTGGAAACACAATACGTTCGCTTCGGGTTTACCGTGAACTTTGGTAATTTTAGATTAGCGGATAATCAACGGGATATTGATAAAATTGAACGAGATCGACTAAAGTCCGATCAGTAAGACCTGATAAGCCCTATTTTCCCTTCAAGTTCTTAGCCACGCTATTTCATGCCCATTGAATAAATCACATAGACTATATTATTGATTACTTGCCTCTCTGATTGAGCTTAGCTGTTGGTTTACCCGCCCAGGGCATAGTAGACTGGCGAACTATTCCTTTACCTCTGTCACTTCCAATACAGCGCTTGTCTTTCTAAGGCTAAGGCTGGGATTAATGCCGATTTTCATTAAAAAATCACCTGAATAAAGCTGCTCAGAAGCTAACCTTGTTGTACTTCCAGGATATAGATTTATTTCTTTAACCCTATATTTTTTATTGCGATCGAGCCCATCTAATCTTACTGGTTCTATATTCGTATGGAATGAAACCCGATTATTTACCAGATAATTAAAAACAATGGCCTTGCTTTTATCTTCTGTTACATACATGAGTGCTGCAAGATCATTCTGGTACGGATTCATTAAACGAAACAATTCCCCATGCCAAATTACCTTTTTAAAAGAATGATAATTACGTATCGCTTGCTTGCAAAAAAGTAAGTCATTTGTTTTGAGTTCACTCGCTACTATATCAAAACCAAGCTTTCCCATGCTTGCAACATCCACTTTATACTTGATGGATTGTTTTCCCCAATTGGTAACATGGTTATCGGTCACTATTGATGGAAAAAAATAAGAATAATCCCATTGCATAAATACACGTTCAAGTGGGTCTGTATCATCACTGGGCCAAAACTCCGTAAAATATTTTAAGATTTCGTAATCGCCACGGCCACCACCTCCGGAACATAACATTATGGGCACTTTAGGATATTTTTCCCGCACCCGTTCAAGCACTTTATATAATCCACGTACATATTCTATATACAGATGTGACTGTGGCAAGTCTTCGCGCTCTAAATAGGTGGAATGCGCATTATAAATCACAGAATTGCAATCCCATTTGATAAATGCCAGTTCCGGATTTTCGGTAAAAAGCGTATCCACAATTCCAAATACAAAATCCTGCACTTCGGGATTGGCTAAATCAAGTACAAGTTGATTTCGAAAATAAACCTCCGGTCTTTCGGCTTGTCGAATAACCCAATCTAAATGTTTTTCGTATAATTCACTTTTAGGATTCACCATTTCCGGTTCAATCCAAATACCAAATTTAACCCCTTCCTTCTTTGCTTCTTTCACTAAATAACCAAGGCCATGAGGTAATTTCTTAACATTCTCCTGCCAATCGCCAAGTCCTGCATTGTCGCCATTTCTGGGATATTTATTTCCAAACCATCCATCATCCAATAAAAATAGATCTACGCCCAAGTTTTTGGCGTCTTTAAATAAGGCCGTTATTTTATCCTCATCAAAATCAAAATAAGTAGCTTCCCAATTATTGAGCAATGTTAACCGTTCACCTTCCCCGTCCAATACCCTATATTTCCTGGCCCATTTATGAAGATTACGGCTGGCTTCACCAGTCCCATTATTTGAAATGGCATAAATTAAAGAAGGTGTTTTAAAAATTGTATTCTTAGGAAGGGAATATTGAGAGGCATAGGGATTAATACCCGCAATGAAACGAAGATTATCATAGGAATCAACCTCGAATTCCAATTTAAAGTTACCGCTCCAGGCCAATTGTCCTAGAATGACCTTACCCTCTTTTTCAGAAGCTTTTTTGCCGATTGATAAAATAAAATTCGGTGATTGTAAAAGCATGGCTCTCGCCCCCATTTTGGAATCCACAGTTCTAATGCCTCTTGTAAGCTTCGATTCATTTGGCTGCATCTCTTTCGCCCATTGATTATGATAGGTAGTTAAATAAAAATCATTATCGGTAAAGTATAAATTCGCCGAACTGAATTTCTGTAAGGTTACGTTCTTTTTTTCGTTATGTTCTATTTCAGTCCATTGCTCTATTAAATTTTCCTTGCGGAAAACCTTATAAAATAAAGTAACCTGAAAAGGATATACAGGGTCTTGTAATACGACACTCGTAAGCGCGATATTGTTTTCCAAGAATTTGGTTTCATGACTTATATAGCGAAGATCCAAAGAAGTATTCCCATCGGAATGAAGTACCTTAATTGCCGGTTCGGATAAATTCCATGTTCCAGATGGCGTATAGGCCGCATTGCCAATACCAATATTATTATCCTTGAAATGGAACATCCCAGAAACGGAGGAATACTCACTTTCATTAAGAAGCGACTCTCCAAAATACACTGTTTTTAAGAGGTTGTCCTCATCGGTTTGCAATAAAATCGTAAACCCTTCTGAACTAATCGGAATTGTCACCTGCTGTGCGCATAAGCTATTAAGTGCTAGGAACAAATTTAATAGTACTAAGCGCTTAATGGAAAAGTGAAGACATCTGTGTTTTTTCATAATATACTTTTGTTGGTATTCGTATTTTTAGGTTTTCTATTTCGTCTAAGATGCTGTTGTACAAACTGATATTCATAAACTTTTGATCCTACCAATTCCAATTCCTTTGGGAGTTCAAAAAATAATGGCAAATGACATCCCAATGCAAGTAGAGGATATATACGTTTTATACGAACTGCATTTGTCAATACAAATTATGGATTTTTCTTGTCTTTTCAGTAGATTCCTCGAATAACCATTGTTGCAGTCGGAACTATTCTTCGACCAGTAATTTCCAATAAGTTCCCTGTCCCGAGGTAGGCACCAGATAGTCATTGTTGAACAGGTAATAGATATACCTGCCCCACGCTATGGGTTGTAATAAAAGTACCAAAGCGGTAATTGGAAGTACTGTATCATTAAACTTACGCACCACAAACAAGACTACTCCCACCAGGGCATACATCATCAATACCTCCCCAGGAAAGAACAGACCATTGAACAGGGCAAAGCAGGCTAATAAGAAGGTCCTGAAAGTCAATGTACATACCAATTAAACGTATAATGGCTATTTCAATCGGCAATTGGATTATTACAATAGACCAAAAGAAAACCATTTCAAAATAAAATAATCATCTGCGTATTGTAGCTTTTATTTTTGCCAGATGATGAAAACTATGGCGAAGGGCATGATCCTCAATAAAAAATTGAGCAGTAAGTGGTGCATCTGCGTAAAGTGAAACCGTTGCCGAATTTTCAAGTTCCATATCGGAAAGCCCCCTAACGGATTCCGCAGCAATTTTACTTTTATGTCTTAATAATTCCAAAGTTTCAATTTTGTCAACACCCGCATTTTCACGGGCATGTTCGGCATTCATTGCATCTACTACCTCCATTGTTGCTTCTGTAATCGGTTGTCCGCTAGCAAGTACTTTTGCCAGCTCTACTTCCAAATCATAAACACTTGCAACATGGTGAACAACGACACCTACAGTTCGGCCATCCCCGATTACAGGTTTTTGCCATTCTTCCTTCGATAGCTGCTCAGCATAACTCGCTAGTGTATTTGCTCCTTGGATAATGCGTTCTGCCAGTATATTGGCCCTTTTACTAATAGATTTTTGTACTTGTGCCATGATTTTTCTTTTTTGGTTATATCTATGCTTTTTTTACGCTAAAATTGAAAACATCTGGCCTGGCATAATGACCCACAGCATCAAACATACGTTTGGCCTCGATATTTACATTAAGATCTATTTCGGCATAAAGAATACCTTCTTCTGCCTCCAATGGTCCCGAAATTATCTGACCTTTGGGATTTATAATACAGCTATTACCGGTATTAACCCATTCCCTTTCCTCTGGATATCCCTTTTTAAAATCATACTTTTCAGGTATGTCATCTACCTTCATGGCCGTACAGACACTAACAACATATAACCCTCCTTCCCTAGCGATATGCTGCATGGACTGCAGCCAATTGGCACTTTTATCCCAAGTTGGGGACGCTAAAATTTGAGCCCCTGTTTCGTATATTGCATTACGAGCTAAGGGCATATAATTTTCCCAGCATAAAAGTCCCGCTATTTTGCCCGCTTCGGACTCATACGACCTGAAGGTAGATCCATCGCCTTGCCCCCATACTAAACGTTCGCCACCAGTAGGAATCAATTTTCGATGCTTTCCCATAATAGTACCGTATTGGTCTATGAACAGAAGTGAATTGAATAAGCTGGCCCCGCTCGTTTCGATATTGCGTTCATGTATACCCATTATCACACTTATTCCAGCTTTTCTTGCAGCTTTACAAAGTTTTTCGGTCGAATCATCAGGAATAGAAACTGCATTTTTGACAAGCTCAACATAAAGTTCATTTAGTTCGGCGCCTTTACTATTGGGTACTAGCCATACCCAATCTGGGTAGCCCGAGATAAATACCTCTGGAAATACGATTACCTTTGCATTATTTTTTCCGGCTTCTTCAATAGCCTTGCATGCCTTTTCAATGGTTTTTTCCTTATTAAGAAATACAGGTGATAATTGGGCCGCTGCTATTTTTGATTTGTTCATTTCGTACTTGATTTATATTGATACTAAAATCCTTTATGCAAATATGAACCACTATTACAATATTGTAATTAACAATTGATTCAAAAGCTGAAACATTTGATTCAATCCAGATTAAATTGAATCTATATTTGTTTTTTTCATGAAGTTAGATGGTGCAACCTCGAATCGTTGCTTGAACACCCGAGTAAAGTAGGTAGGACTATTGAAACCAGATTCATAGGCAATCTCTGCAACGGTTTTTTTGCCTTGACCCAAATAATAAAGTGCCTTTTGAAGCCTTGATTCCTGAATAAGCCGGTTTGGCGCCATTCCTGTCAATGATTTGATATTTCGATAGGTTTGTGACTTGCTCAAACCCAATATACGGGTCAAGTTCATACTGCTAAAATTCGAATGGCCCATATTACCTGTCAGTATAGACGAAAGTTCCATGGCCAGTTTTAACGTTTGGCCATCAATGACTGCAAAACCATTAAGGTCTATTCCTGTCCTGTGTTGTTCTTTGCTTGATAGCAGCTGTGATTCCTTGTCTAAATAAACCTTCCCCAATAATCCAAGAGAACATAAAGATTTGACCTTCTTTTTGGTTTCCTCAAACATATTATCGCCTTGCTCGTCAACCGGTCTTCCGCTGGATATGGCCATTATATATTCATGCTTTTCCTGGGATGTGAGCAACATTTTTTGAATTGAATTTGCACATGAAATGGCATCTGAGGCATAAATGAATGAAACTATGAATTCATTACAAGGTTCAAGAATAAGAACCCCTTCATGTTGCGCGATAAGAGCATAGATTTCTTCAACAAATTTTTCCCTGGTAGCTGACAGGCATATCAGATTCATTTGGAATATTGTGCGATAACCAGTATCTAATTCGCCAGATTGGGTTTGGGCAAGGTCGTTGATAGCAGTCCCAACTCCCATGAATAGATTGTACTCATTATCTGATACTTCTATGATATTACATGCAGTATTACCATGTGATTGTTTGTGTACTTGGTGACAGGCTTCTTTATCAGGTCCTTCCATAAGACAGAACAAGGTTTTAGCTCCTTCATTTACCCAATATTTCAACTGTGTAACTCCAAATTTGTCCTGAATAGCCAAATCTTCCATATGGGCCTTCACAACATCCTCTACAGAAAAGGAATCTGAATCTACCGTATGTATATCCATATATAAGGGCATGGCTATTTGCTGTATATGGGTTTGTTAATTTTCTTCATGGAATGCCCACCATGTAAACTAATACGCGGGGTAGTACCCAATATAGTGAATTCTTTGTTGTATCGGGATATTTTTAGGGATGAGTACTACATTTAGTGATCGGAATAAAATCTTACTCCTTAGGAATATCCTATTGCCTGTATACCCATCTTCCTATGTATGGCCTAACTACTCTTTATTGGCACCGGCCTTTTTAGCCTCTTTTTCCTTATACACCTTGTTCGCCGTTTTCATATCGGCATAACGGGGATCTTGAATATAATCCTGTTTCAGCATTTTGATGACCTCAATACTCAAAAACCCAAACTCGCTTACCACCTTGCCATAAAATCGGTATACGCCCCTGCCCCTAAAATAGTATTTGGCCGCTACGGGTGGAAAAAGTACCGTATCGAAAACCTCGCCCTGTTGGTCCAATAGCGTCGCAAAATGCATGCGCTTTCCATTATGGGTGCTGGTATTCTTGACCGTGACCAAATAGCCATAAATATCGATATGGTTTCCCAAATAGCGATCCAAATCCCTACTGCCATGGTCGTTCTTGGGTGGCTCTTTCAATAACTCAAAAGGGCTGCAGAGGCAAAAACCCAAAAGTTCCAATTGGGTAAAGGCCATTTCGAGGTCGGTGGTATGCATCTTGGGAATACTGAACTTCTGGTGTCGTGGCGGAAAGAGCTTTGGGTGTTCTACCAACATCCCCTTGGAAAGGAACAAATGCGCCTGCCACAATAACTCGTGTTGATTGACCTTAGTAAACCGAAAAGCATCGATACGGATAAGGATACTCACCTGTTCTATGGAGATGACCACGCGATCCAGAAAATCGGCCAAGGAAATAAAAGGCCCGTTCGCCATTCTTTCCTTGAGGATACGATCCATAACCCGACTTTCCAACTCCTTTAAATACATAAGGCCCAAATACAGATGTGTACCATAAATACAATTGGCAGGCTGGCTTTTGTTCACACAGGGGGCGTGAATGATGGCGCCCAGCATGCGGGCCTCGTGAATATAACTTTCGGCACGGTAAAAACCACCTCCATTGTTGAGTACGGCTACCATATATTCCAACGGATAATAGGCCCTCAAGAAGAGACTTTGGTAACTCTCTACGGCATAGGAAGCGGAATGCCCTTTGGCAAAGGCATAGCCTGCAAAACTGGCAATCTGGTCCCAAATTTCAAAAATAAGTTTCTCATCATACTCCTTTTCCCGGCAATTATCGATAAACTTATCCTTTACCTTTTGAAATTCCTCCCGCGAACGGAATTTACCGCTCATACCCCTACGCAATACATCGGCCTCTCCCAAATCGAGGCCTGCGAAGCAGTTAGCCACTTTGATCACATCTTCCTGATAGACCATAACACCATAGGTCTCTGGCATAATATCCAACATCACCGGATGTGCTTTTTCCTTTGCCCTACCAGGATTACGGTGCCTTAGAATATACTCTCGCATCATGCCGCTTTTAGACACCCCAGGTCGTATGATCGAACTTGCGGCCACCAAGCCCAAATAATTGTCTACTTGCAATTTTTTAAGCAACATGCGCATGGCCGGCGACTCTACATAAAAACACCCCATACATTGGGCACTCTTTATCATGTTATTGATATTGGGGTCGTTTTTAAAGGCTTTGATATCATGAATATCGAACTTTGAGGCTTCCTCGGGGCGACTGTCTTCCAAAATCTCTAAGGTCTCTTTTATTTTTGCCAACCCCCGCTGTCCTAGAATATCGAACTTATACAAGCCTACATCCTCAGCAATGACCATGTCGAACATAATCGTGGCAAAACCCTTGGGTGGCAAGTGGGTGGCCGAAAAATAATGTACCGGCTTTTCGCTGATTAGAATACCACTGGCATGAATACTTAGATAATTGGGCATACCCTTGATCAATTCCCCATACTTTAAGACCAAATGCGAAACCTCATCCAACCTTGAAGGTTGGTACCGCCCATCGGACAATAGATCGATCTCGCTCTTTGGGAGTCCGAATACCTTACCCAGTTCACGTACTACGCCTCTATGCTTAAAGGTAACGTAGGTACCCAAAAGCACGACGTTTTCAAAAGTGTCAAAGATGTATTGGGTCATTTCCTCACGGTCACGCCATGAAAAATCGATATCAAAGTCAGGCGGATTCACTCGATACAGATTAATAAAGCGTTCAAAATACAGGTCGAGTTCTATGGGGTCCACATCGGTAATCCGCAATAGATAGGCCACAATACTATTGGCCCCACTACCCCGGCCCACATAGAAAAAACCCTTCTTTTGGGCATGGGAGACAATATCCCAATTGATAAGGAAATAGGAGACGAAGCCCATTTTCTTGATGAGGGTCAATTCTTTGTCCAACCGATTTAGAATATCCTCATTCACTTGGGGATAGCGATAGGGCAACCCTTTTTGGCATAATTGTTCGAGTAGCTTTTCGTCTTCTTCCTTAGTCTTTAGATAGGTCTTTTGGTTCTGGGGTTCACGCCCCTCCAAAAAATCGAAATGTATACTGCAGGAATTCATCAGCTTCTCGGTATTCTCCAAAATAAAGGGGTATTCCGAAAAGGCCGCTGCCAGATTCTGAACAGGGAACATCTTTTCATCCTCGGAAGCCTCTTCGCTCTTGGGCAATTTGCTCAACAGTACATTATTGTCGATGGCACGTAAGAGCCGATGCGCATTAAAATCGCGTTTGTTCCTAAAGGTGACAGGCTGCAATACCACCAATTTGGTCTTTAGCTCCACCAACCTGGAAAATGGCAATCGCCGCAGATCGGTAATAGAAACACCAATGTACTCGTCATCGGAAAAGGTAATCTGGTCATTGAGCAATACTTTTTCAAAGGGATAAATGATATAGGCATTATCAAAATGTGGGGCAATGGCAGGTAGTGCTTTCTCTTTATGCAAATGCCACGATAAAAAGGCATTCAATTCCTGATAGCCTTCGTTGTTCTTGGCAATACCCACAAAGCATGGATCTACCCCATTCCTAAAATCGATACCGAGGATAGGCCGTATGTTGAATTGTTTGGCCTTACGTACAAAATTGAGTCCGGCTGAGGTGTTGTTGATATCGGTCAGTGCCAATTGGGTCACATGGTTCGCTTGGGCCAATTGCAAGAGTGCCAGTTCGGAAAAGGTTCCGAAGCGTATGCTGTAATATGTGTGGCAATTTAGATAGATATGCGTTAGATTTTAGATCTTAGACATTGGATTTTGGATGTTTGATACCAGTTTACATAAGCATAGCTTCTTGATTCATGTTTCGAACAAAGAGATCACTTCGTCGCAGACTCCTCGTGAAGACGCCAGCGCGCAATCCCTTCCCGGAAAAGTCAAACCCTTCATAAAATATTGGAACTTACACCTCTCCGTACCCAATACTACTTTCATTGTTTTCGATGCGCCAATACAATCGGCGGTTGCCCGTTGAAGGGGTTGTGCATTCTACCAATGGTCCTGGCACCCATGGCCGAGGCCCGCACCACACTCTTATCGCCATAACGTTCCCGAATATGATCCATAGCCGCATAGAGGTTCAACGCCTCTTCGGTATCATCAAAAAGGTTGATCTGATAATTACCCGATACCAAATGGCTGAACCGTATGCCCACCAACCTTACCAACAATCTTCTGTTGTATAATGCCTTGAACAACTCCAGAATCTTGGGAATGAGGATATGGTCGGCGCTCGTATACGGAATGCGCATTTGTTTGGTATAGGTATTAAAATCGGAGTAGCGGATCTTTACCGCAATGCAGGCCGTTAATTTTTCGCCCCTACGCAGCTGAAAGGCCAAATTTTCGGTCATTGCCAAAAGAATGCCACGAAGTTTCGCCATATCTATGGTATCCTTATCAAAAGTGCGTTCATTGGAAATTGATTTACGCTCGCAGAAGGGAATCACGGGGGTATTATCGACCCCATTGGAACGTTTCCAGATTACCACACCATTCTTACCCAGTACCCGTTGCATAAGGTCCATCGGCATCTCTTGAACGGTCTTTACTTTTCGCAATCCCAAATTGCGAAGGGTCTGGTAGGTCTTATCACCTACCATAGGTATTTTTTTAATGGATAATGGTGCCAAGAAAGGTTTCTCGTACCCAAAATCGACTTTCAGCTGATTGTTGGGCTTGGCCTCATTGGTGGCCACTTTAGAGACCACTTTATTTACTGAAAGTCCAAAAGAAATGGGCAATCCTGTTTCCTTGATGATTCTATTCCGAAGTTCGGAAGCGTACTGGTAGCAACCAAAAAAGCGGTCCATCCCCGAGAGATCGGCATAAAACTCATCGATACTCGATTTCTCGAACAAGGGCACCTGCTCCTTGATGATATCGGTGACCATATCGGAATGCTTGCTATAGGTGCCTGCATTACCCTTAATGACCACTGCTTCGGGACATAGTTCCCGTGCCATTTTCATGGGCATGCCCGAGTGCACCCCGAAACCACGGGTCTCATAACTACAGGCAGCTACCACGCCACGATCACTGGTACCACCCACCAATAGGGGTCGGTTTTGCAACTCGCTGTCCAAGAGTCGCTCTACGGATACAAAAAAAGTATCCAGATCTAAATGAAGTATGGTTTTGTTCATAGCCGTCCTAAAAAGGACAACTAATTTATGGATTATTTCCCATTTTTTGGAATATATCCATAATTATATTTTGAACTTTTTTGTCTAGTTAAAAGCGAATCCTGTAGATACCCTATAAATAAAAGCGTAGAGTACAATAAAGAACAGTATAAAACTGAACCATGCAAAAGCCTTAAAATAGTTTTTGATGATTATATGTCCCAAATTCCTAAATCCTTCCAAATAAATCTCCTTTATAAGTAATGTTGTCTTCATAATCATATTATTTTATCATTATATATTACTAAAACAACAAAAGCCATGCTAACCCCTAGGTACAAGGCTAAATATTAGTTTAAGGGGTTCTAAAAACTGATGAAATACTGCTTTTTAGGGAAAATGTGGGGTGATATGGTCACTGCGCGGGTACAATATCAAGACCTGTTTTGGGAATATACCAAACGTCTTTCCCAAGATCGACTCCACCGCTCATTTGTTCTTGCACCACCCTATCTATTACGTAGATGCCCATCTTTGCCATGTCCTCGAAGGTATCGACACCATTATTTGGAAAACCTACACGGGTCCTGTGAATATTGAACCTATTCGCAAACTTCTTGTCAAAGGCCTTTTCAACACCCTCCTTGCCCAACATAAAACCCAATAGTCCGCCCCAGGTAGCCGTAGGGTTATCAGAATCCCAACCGGCCAAGGTACCTATTTTAATGGTTTCCTTGATATCACCTTCACCATATAACAAACTAACGATACTTGCCCCAAAATTGATTCCAGCGGCAAAGCAGCCATTGCATACCTCATCTTTAGTGGCCCACAGATATCCATCTTCTTGTCTAATTTGATATTTTTCATGGAGTGCATCCCTGGCTTCTTCCCAAATTGCCCCTGCCAGATATGTATCCAAAACGAAGTCATACATTTTTGCCGAATACGAATCATTGGGAAGGCGTTTGCGTGCTACGTTGGCCATCCAGAGCAGGTTATCTTTGGTAGATTTATTTTCATCCGCCAAAGGCGCAAGGGAATACATGATCACATTGAATTCTGAAATCCACTCGGCATTTTTCCTCGCAACGGTCTGTATGGGCAAATGTGCCATTTTCAAAGCTATATCTGGTCGTGTAGGGGCAAAAAAACCAAATATTTCGGTGGTCAATTGCGCATCGATCATTTCATAATCGGGATTTACTTCCGGGTCGCTTGTCATTGGTGGTACAACGCCTTCAATCATAAGGTCCAATGCCGTTTGGTTGGAAACCCATAGAAAATTCTCTTCCCCATGCTTCATATGCTTTAACCAACCTTCCTTGATCTGTTCTCCCGTAAGCATACTGGTTCTGTTGTTATACAATAGGTTTTGATAAATGTATTCAATATCGGTATCATCATCGGCGCCCCATATGCTATCCTCGGCAGCATATAAAAAATCTATGGTGCCCGATAAATCATTGGAGCCCCAAATATTGGGTTGATCAGGTTGCCCCCAATCCTCACGGGTATAAAACCCAGCTCCCTTCCCTTCTTTGGTAGGTATTCCAATTTTATCCATTTCGGTGACCAAGCCTGTCCAATTGGCAATGCATTGTCCCAACCAAAAGCCATGTAATTTATCTTTATATGCCTTACGGGATAATATCAGATCATTCGGGCTTTTTGCATACGAAGTATATGCAAAGGTCGAATCGACCAATTCATTTTTAACACGACTATTTTCATCCGGGACTTTTTCCTTGCATGATATTGCAATACCAAAAGACAAGACCAAAGAAACTAAAAATCGATAGTTGAGCATGACAAATTATTAAAATGGAAGGTTTTTTAGGTCAACATTACCGCCAGAAATGATAATCCCAACTTTCTTGTTCTTAAATATATCCTTTTCACGTAGTACCGCGGCAAAAGCAACTGCGCTTGAAGGTTCAATGATGATTTTCATGCGTTCCCATAGCAATCGCATGGCTTCAATGATTTCTTCTTCATTCACGCGGATAATACGATCAACATACTTTTGTATCAAAGGGAAATTCTTGTCCCCGAGCTGGGTTTTGAGTCCATCCGCAATGGTATTCGTGGATTCATTTGATTCAATTTTTCCACTTAGTAAGGAGCGATACGCATCATCCACTTCAAAGGGTTCACCCCCGATCACTTTACAATTTTCACCAAAATAATGCGCAGCAAGAGCCGTACCGGCAATGAGTCCGCCACCACCAACAGGTACTACAACAATATCAAGATCCGGGTGCTCCTGCAACAACTCCATACAAGCCGTACCTTGACCGGCGATCACATTCAAATCATTGGACGGGTGGATAAAAGTTGCCCCGGTTTCAGTCTGAATTCGGTCTGCCATTGCTTTCCTTGCCTCCAAAGTCGGCTCGCATTCAATTATGGTCCCACTGTATTCCTTAACCGCATCTTTCTTTACCTGAGGAGCCGAAGAAGGCATTACGATATAGGCTTTGACCCCCAGGCTTTTTGCCGCTAGTGATAAGGCTTGTGCAAAATTGCCCGATGAATGGGTTACCACACCCTTTTTTCTTTGCTCATTGGTCAATTGTAAAATGGCATTCGTAGCACCCCGCATTTTGTAGGCCCCCATTCTCTGAAAATTCTCGCACTTGAAAAAAAGCGAGGCATCTACAATCCTATCCAATAGACGGGAGGTATGTATTGGGGTATTATGCACAAAAGGAGTGATTCTTTTATGGCATTCAACTAGGTCTTCTTTTTGCATTATAACAGTACGTTTAATGGGAATCGTATGATTAAATCTACAAAGAAATCCTATAGGGTATCGCACTACTTAAACAAATAGTCGATAAAGCAAATAATTAGAACGAATTTTCGTTATTATAGCGATTGGCATAACATTTGATTCTAGATATGCCAATTTACTAGTGGTAATTCAATTAACGATGAGAGCTATTATTTTTCTTTGTGTATGTATGCTGTGTCAATTTTCACAGGGTAATTCCAATGGATTTGATTTCTCTACGCTGGATAATGAATTTGTAGTTAGCCTTAACTCCCCCTCTGGGAGAAACAGCCTCAAATCCCTTAATGAAGTTGACGATTACGACAATCTTAAATCTTCGATAGGTATTACTTCCCCCAACAGCAGTACCATTTGGACCATTCCGGATCCTGCCGAATTGGAATGGAATACCGTCAATATAGCCGCGACAAAATCAATACGCTTTTTCCTTGCGAAAGACGACATGGTGGTTCAGGAACTGGGTACATTTAAAAACACAGGTAAGGCAGACGGAATCGTT
>JAHHKH010000464.1 GCA_018679695.1 Maribacter sp. | reverse complement strand
CCTTTTAAAGAGCCGTGAAAATGCTTCAATTGCAATAGCAAGGTTTCATCTTTTTGTTGAATATGACCAATTTCGTAGAACTGTACTTTACCTTCCGATACCAATTTAAAAACGAACATCATGGAATCCCCTAATGGTGGACTCCATATTTCCTCGGCTATCCCCCCGAAAGCTTCCCCCTTCCAGTGGCCTGCAATCCAAGAGACATCTTCGAGGGATGCCTTTGGGGAATCACTCCCTTCAGCTAGCTTCTTGGTATTTTGGGCTTTGCATCCTATTGCAATGCAAAAAAACAATACAAATAACATTTTCATAGTTTGCAGCGTATTTTATTCCAACAAGTTACAAATTATCCGATTACAAACGACTAAGGGCCTATTTCGAGATTTACAGGTCCTATTTAACTAGCAGACCTTCTATGGTATCTGCTGAAAATCTGGCCTTTTTAAGTCTATTTTGCTCAGGGTCAATGTTGAAATTAATGGCCGTCATAAAATTCGCCCATTCCAAGATTGAATGGTAAAAAATGGCCCTTTCTACATCACACCCATGAAATGAAGCCTTGGTCAAATCGGTCGCTGTAAAGTCAACCTCTATAAGTTTGCATTCCTTAAATTTAATGCTTTTCAATTTCAATCCTATCATTTTACAATACGAAAAGTTTACCCCATTAAAAATGGTATGTGCGATATTGGCGTTACTCAGATTGCAATCAACGAAATCACGCTCTATAAAATTTTGATTGTCCAAGTATGCATCGGAAAAATCACAACCTTCGAAAAGGCAATTTTCATAGTCACCTTTTGTAAGACGGTTTTGGGTGAAATCGTGCCCTTTGAAGGTTTGGTCTGCATTAAAAGGGTTATTCATTTAAGGAGGTTAAATCATTTGCTGTTCTCTCCAAGGTTTATTGTCCGCCTTTACGGTTTGGTGAACGTGGATTAGGCCAGGTGCTTTGCTCACCCGTTCTTTTATTCAATGGTAAAACTGATTTTACCCTTGAGGTTTTTTCGGGATCTTCGCTGGCTTTGTATGCTAATATTGCCGTTAGAATAGCATTGTTTCGCACATCGTCGAAAACAATTTTGTCGTAAGTATCCAAATTGGTGTGCCAGGTATAGTTCCAATAACTCCAACTTAAGGAACTCAGCGAAAATGCAGGTGCGCCTGCCGCCACAAATGAGGCATAATCGGATCCACCACCCCCCGGTGTGCCAGGAAAATTTGTTTTTATATGGTCGGTGATACTTTCAGGGACACTTTCCAACCATCGGCCCAAATAATCATAAGCATGCAGAAAACCCTGCCCCGACAGATTTACAACCCTGCCAGTGCCATTGTCTTGATTAAATGCCGCTTGTAGCCCTTCAACAATTTCAGGATGGTCCTCTACAAAAGCACGAGATCCATTCAAACCCTGTTCTTCACTTCCCCAATGTCCAACGATTATCGTTCTTTTTGGGTTAGGGTAGACTTTTTTAAGAATGCGGGCGGCTTCCATCATGGTAATTGTACCCGTGCCATTATCGGTAGCTCCTGTAGCACCGTCCCAAGAATCAAAATGGGCCGACAAAATAATGTATTCATTAGGCAACTCATTTCCAGGTATCGTTGCGATCGTATTGAAAGTAGGTACAACACCTAATTCTTTGGATTCTGCTATTACCTTTATTTTTGGTTGTGCTCCGTTTTCGGTCATCCGGTATAACATACCGTAATCTTCAAGGCTTAAGTCAATAACTGGTATTTTGTCTGTATTGGCACTAAAAATCTTATTAGCACCAAAACCGTTTGACCATCTAGATTGAACAATACCAACGGCGCCTGCTTCCTCCAGAGCCTTGTTGATAGTGCGGGAAGAGTATCCCGTATTATTGATTCTTTGCCGCCATGATTGGATCTGTTCTTCACGTTCTTTTTTCATTTTTTCGAAAGAATCCTCGGTGGCAAATTCCTCCCAATTATTGTCGGGCCTTCCCGTTGGTTGTTTCATGGAGACCATTACAAATTTGCCTTTTACATTTGGCAACCAATTTTTGAATGCAATTGAATCTTGTACCAACGGAAGAATGGCCATTTCTGCCGTGACTCCCTTTTTTTTCGTTCCTGGGCTCCAGGCAAGTTGCATACCTTGAAGGGTAGTTACTCTTGGTGAAACCAAATCTATATGGGTAATGCCTCTTTCCCAACCACGCCATGTACCCCATTCTTCATTTATGGCTTCGATACCCCATTTTCGATAGGTCGCAATTGCCCAATCATTGGCGGCTTTCATCTGTGGGGTGCCAACAAGTCTAGGCCCAACGATATCCATAAGCTCATGGGCAAGAATTTCCAATTGGGAATTTCCATTGGCCTCAGCTACAATTTGATTGACAATATCATCTGATTTCTGGGCAAGCCCAATATTGGAACTAAGTAATAGCAGGCATAGAATGATTTTAAGTGTACTTTTCACAGTTTTATTATTTTAAAATTTAATTATTTGTCTAAGATGAGCGCGGGTATCCCATGCTCTTTGTAAAGTTGATTATACGATAGCATTTCATTGTCCACAATGGTATTTCTTTCGACTTGATAAACCTTCCAATCTGCCATCAAATCTTCTAAACGCTCTTTGGCCCCTTGGGTGACTTTTGGTTCGGGGG
>JAHHKH010000432.1 GCA_018679695.1 Maribacter sp. | reverse complement strand
CGCTATTGGTGCAAATATTTCTAAACGAAAGGAGCTAATGAAGCGCATAAACCGTGGCAAAGAAAATGAAAAAAATATTGACTCTTAAATAGTAAAAAATGGCAAACAGAATAGTAGTTGACCCAATTACTCGTATAGAGGGTCATTTAAGAATAGAAGCAGAAATTAAAGACGGTAAAATTGTAGATGCCTTTAGTTCCAGTACCATGGTTAGGGGTATTGAGGAAATAGTTAAGGGACGGGACCCACGAGATGTTTGGGCTTTTGTACAACGAACTTGTGGTGTATGTACCACCGTTCACGCATTAACATCGGTAAGGGCGGTAGAGGATGCCCTAGGAATCCAAGTTCCCGCAAATGCGGAAATGGTTCGGAATATTATGGAAGGTTCATTGTATATGCACGATCACGTGGTCCATTTCTATCATTTGCATGCCTTGGATTGGGTAGATGTTGTTAATGCCCTAAGTGCCGATCCCAAAAAAACATCGGAATTGGCCCAAAGTATTTCCGACTGGCCAAAAAGCTCACCAGGATATTTTGCTGCGATCAAAAAGAGGATCACAAAGTTTGTTGAAAGTGGTCAATTGGGAATTTTTGCAAATGGCTATTGGGGGCACCCCCAAATGAAATTACCTGCTGAAGTTAATTTATTGGCCGTAGCACATTATCTCGAAGCCCTTGAATGGCAAAAGGAAATCGTTAAGATCCATACCATCTTCGGAGGCAAAAATCCACATCCCAATTATTTGGTTGGAGGAATGGCCTGTGCCATTAATACCGAGAACCCTGGAGGTATCAATGCAGAGCGATTAGCAATGGTAGGAAAGTTACTGAAAGAAGGGAGACAGTTTGTGGAACAGGTTTATCTTCCTGATTTGTTGGCAATTGCTTCTTTCTATAAAGATTGGGGCGCAATAGGCAAAGGATTTGGAAATTATATGTCCTATGGCGATTTTCCAACAAATGGCTATGCCGACGTATCCAATTTCAAATTTCCGCAAGGAGTGATTTTAAATAGAGACCTTTCTAAAGTACATGATGTTGACCACAGAGGTGACCAAATAGAGGAATTCGTCAATAATTCCTGGTATAATTATTCAGATGGTGATGATAAGGGTAAACATCCTTGGGATGGGGAAACCAATATCAATTATTCGGGTCCAAAACCACCCTATGAGCACTTGAATATAGAAGAGAAATACAGCTTTATAAAAACACCAAGATGGAAAGGAATGCCTATGGAAGTTGGACCTTTAGCGAGATTATTGGTGGGTTATGGTAGAGGCAATAAGGAAATTCAAGATGCGGTCAATGGAGCATTATCCCATTTGGATGTGCCTGTTGACGCCTTATTCTCAACGCTGGGAAGAACCGCTGCCCGCGGCATCGAAACACAATTGGTTACCAATTGGACCATGGAGTTTTATGATACCTTGATGAACAATATCAAGAATGGTGATGAGCGTATGGCCAATACCGATTTTTGGGAACCTAATTCATGGCCTGCAGAAGCAAAGGGTGTTGGATTCATGGAGGCACCCCGAGGTGCATTGGCACATTGGATCAAGATAAAAGATGGTAAGACCGAAAATTACCAACAAGTAGTTCCTAGTACATGGAACGCTTCTCCAAGAGATCCCAAAGGACAACGTTCTGCTTATGAATCAACTTTACTGGATACTCCCGTGGCAGATCCAGAATTACCGTTGGAAATAATACGTACAATACATTCCTTCGACCCTTGTATTGCATGTGCCGTACATTTATACGATGAACATGGCAACCATATTTCCAAAGTTCAAAATATAGGAACCTGTGTAGGCTAAAACTGGAAATATGGAAACCAAAAATTTTAAACGAGTGTTGGTCTGGGAATTACCGGTAAGGATTTTTCACTGGCTTAATTTCCTTTGTGTCATTGTTTTAATAGTAACAGGATTCATCATTGCTGATCCTCCAGCATTGTTGTCAAATGCCGAAGCTACCAATTTAAACTACTTTGGTTTTGTACGATTAATGCATTTTATAGCTGCCTATATATTTTTCTTTGTGATGCTCATGCGGATCTATTGGTCTTTTGTAGGAAACCAATTTGCAAGTTGGAAAGCGTTTTGGCCCTTTAAGAAAAAAGCGTGGAATAACATTGTGCATGTGTTGAAGGTTGATATCCTACTTTTTAATGAAGAGGAAGAAGATTTAAGCAAGGTAAGTATAGGTCACAATAGCGTAGCAGCTTTATCCTATATTGCCATGTTCTTCATTGCCTTGATATCCATTTTCACAGGATTTGCAATGTATTCCGATATGAGCGAATGGTGGTTACCTAATTTATTCAGTTGGGTTGTACCTTTATTTGGTGGGGATTTTATGGTGAGGACCATTCACCATATCGCAATGTGGGGTTTCATCCTATTTGCAATCATGCATGTTTACTTGGTCTTTTATCATGATTGGTTGGATGGAAGAGGGGAAGTTTCCTCAATGTTCGGTGGTTATAAATTTGTTCGTAGAAAACGTTTCAAAAAAAGAAAAAAGATTAAAAGTGATGGGGAAACCTTGATTGTGGAAGAGGAAGAACCCATAACAGAGAGTTGATTTAACCAATAATTGCCTTAAAAGCAGTATTGTCAAAATAAATTTGACAGCCTAATCTTAATACACTTTTAAGGCAATTTTTTAATTTTATAAATGGGGGAAAAAGAAAGAACACCAATCGCTATTAGCAGTGACTCCTATTTTTTCGAAAAAGATAAATCCATTAGTATTCTTGTCATGGGAGTCGGCAATTATTTAATGGGGGACGAAGGCATTGGCGTGCATACTATTCAGCAAATGTCTAAAATGGATCTGCCCGAATATGTAGATATTCTTGATGGGGGCACAGGGGGGTTTTTGTTATTGAATTGTTTTGAAGTATATCCAACCATCATTTTTGTAGACGCTACCATGGATGGAAAACCAGCCGGCACCATTTCGTTGATACGACCTAAATTTGCCTCGGATTTCCCTTCGGCCTTAAGTGTTCATGATGTTGGCCTAAAGGACATGATCGAAGCTGTTTATCTAATGGACAAGATTCCTGACATTCATTTGTTCACCGTATCGATAGAAGAGCTCAAACCAATGTGTATAGATTTGACTACAAAGGTCAAGACCTGCATTCCTGAATTGGTCGAAAGGATTTTACGGTTATCCAAAAAACTTCATAATGAAGAATAGTAACTTCACAGTCCGAATAAAGCGGAAAGCCTAATGCAAAAAACCTTTAAGATTGCTATTTCAGGTCGGGTTCAAGGGGTAGGATTTAGACCTTTTGTCCATGCTTTGGCTACAGATTGTAACTTAGCAGGCACTGTTTCGAATAACGAGGAGGGTGTCTTGATTTTGGTTACCGGTATGGCAAATAAAATCCAGGAGTTCTATACGCACCTCATAAGCTTTCCGCCACCTGTATCCAAAATAAAGAATAGTAGCATTCAAGAAATTGATATTCTTGGTTTTGAAGACTTTCAAATAGTTCCCTCTAAAAAAGGAGGGCATCTCAACTTACCTTTGACCCCTGATTTTGCAATTTGTGATGATTGTACCGATGATATTCAAAACCCTGGCAATAGACGTTATGGCTATCCCTTTACAACCTGTTTGAACTGCGGTCCCCGTTGGGCAATAACACAAACATTTCCATTTGAAAGATCACACACCAGTATCGATGATTTTCCCATGTGTGATGATTGTGAGGAAGAATATTCCGATGTAAAAAATAGACGATTCCATTCGCAGACCAATACATGCCCCAAATGTGGTATTCATTTATTTATTACCGATAATTCAGGAGCGGAAATCCCATTGGTAAAAAATGGCTTTTTTGAAAAGATCGTTCAATTTTTAGAAGAAGGAAAGATCATAGCTATCAAGAATACAAGTGGCTTTTTATTATGCTGCAATGCCGAAAACAAAGAGGTAGTTAATAAACTAAGGGTAAGAAAGAATCGTCCTGGAAAACCCTTTGCCATACTGTTCCCTTCCATAGCACATTTAGGCAACGAGCTTCCGTTGAATAATCATCAACAAGGGTCATTACAATCGACGGAGCGGCCCATCAACATTGTTTCACTAAGGCATTATAAAGGGAATATTGCCATTGATCAAGTGGCTCCGGGATTAAACCAACTTGGGGTTATGTTACCCTATTCCGGGATTTTGCAATTATTATCGAACAAGCTTAAATTCCCTATCGTAGCAACTAGCGGCAATATACATGGTTCACCCATAATTAGCGGGAATAAGGACGCTTGGGAAAAGTTAGAGGGTGTTGCTGATTATTTTGTGTTACATAACTTATCTATTTTACATCCACAGGATGATTCAGTGGTCAAGTTTAGTTCCAAGAATAATCA
>JAHHKH010000049.1 GCA_018679695.1 Maribacter sp. | reverse complement strand
CACAGCAAGTGCATGGGAGGAACTGACGTTTGACTTTGCAAGCAGTGAAAGTGGAAAATACGATAAGATCATCTTGTTCTTCGAATTGAACACGAACACCACGGAGACCTATTATATTGATGATTTTAGGCTTTATGGTTCAGGAGGTTCTAGTGGTAGTGGATGTACAGGTACTCCAGTAGCAGCTACAGCCCTCCCTGTGGATTTTGAAGGTTGCGAAACTTTTCTTGCATCCCAAAACTTTGGGGCCGGCCTCACTTCTGAACTTGTAGCGAATCCATTTAAAACAGGAATCAACAATTCTGATTTTGTTTTACAAGTAGACAAACCTGCGGGATCTGATTTCTTTGCTGGAATTCAAAATACATTTCCATCTAATTTTGATTTAACGACAACAGACACGTTTAAAGTTAAGGTATATTCCACCAAAGCGAATGTGGTATTCCGCTTTGAATTAGCATTGAATCCACAAACGGATCCAGTAACTGGAAATCCCGCTCCTGTATTTGTAACAATTCCAAATGCTAATGAATGGACAGAAGTGGAGTTCACCTTTACAGGTTTACCTGGGGGTCCAACCGCTTATAATCAATTGGTTATAAAGCCCGATAATGCTCAGGGAGATCCACCAATAACTGATGATGGCACATATTACATAGACGATTTAATTCTTGAATAAAAAGAATTTCGTTTTGAGTTAGGAAAGGCTAGCAAAATGCAAAATATTCTTGCTAGCCTTTTTCCCATAGATTTAGGTAAATTCCTAACATTAAAAATCCATAATGATTGATTATTATCTTATTTTACAGACTTAATCAAAAAGAATTATGGAACCAACTGACCAGACAATAAAAATGAATAAGCCATATACCATTTTAATTAGCTTAATAGTAGCTCTCGGTGGGTTTTTATTAGGCTTTGACAGTGCTGTTATTTCAGGTGCGGTAAAGGGTATCACCATTTATTTCGAAATGACTGAATGGATGTTAGGTTTTGCTGTGGGCTGTGTAGTATTCGGTGCCATGGCAGGCAATTTAGTAGCGGGGCCATTGGCCGATAAATTTGGAAGAAAGAATGTTCTCATAGTTGTAGCCGCGCTTTTTACCATATCTGCTACCTGGTCTGCTTTTGCCACGGGGTATACCGAGTTTATTATCGCAAGGATAATAGGAGGCATTGGCATAGGCGGGGCCATTTTGATTGCTCCCATATATATCGCTGAAATCGCACCTCCTAAACTTAGAGGGAGTTTGGTTTCTTTCAATCAGTTGAATATCGTTATCGGAATTTCAGTTGCCTACTTTTCAAATTACTTCTTGGTCAATATGGAAGGGGAAAGTTGGCGATGGATGTTGGGTGTTGAAGCTATCCCGGCAGCAATCTACTTTTTGGCACTTTGGACCGTGCCCAGAAGCCCAAGATGGCTGATATTGAAATTGAACAAGGTAAAATTGGCCCAGAAGATATTGCAGAAAATCGGAGGGGATCAATATGCCGAAATCACTATTGCAGAAATTCAAAGAGGAGTGGCCAAAAAAGAACAAAAAGGTAAGCTTTCCGATTTATTCCAAAATAAATATGCAACCATCATGATTATTGCATTAGGGATCGCGTTCTTTCAACAAATTACCGGCATCAATGCAATCTTCTATTACGCACCCACAATTTTTGAACAAGCAGGAGGAAGTACAGATTCTTCCTTTCTCCAGGCTATTGTTGTAGGTCTAACAAACTTGGTTTTTACTTTGGTCGCCATTTGGTTAATTGACAAATTGGGTAGAAAACCCTTGCTACTTATAGGTACCACTTTTATGACGATTGCCCTTATAATGGCATCCTTGGCCTTTAACAATGCCACTTACGACTTTAATGATACCACACTTGATAAGATGGGCAACCCCGAAATCAAATCGGCTTTAGCAGATTTGAATGGGAGATCCTTTGACGGTCAGGCAGCTCTTTTCACTGAAGTAGAATCAAAGTTGAATAGTGATCAGTTTTTGGACTTCAAACGAAACCAAATCACCAATTTCATACAGGTAAATGCAACCTTGGTTTTGATTGCCATTCTTTTATATGTGGCCTCTTTTGCCATTTCCTTGGGACCTGTAATGTGGACCTTGTTTTCAGAGGTGTTTCCAAGTAAAATAAAGGGCATAGCTATTTCGGCGGTTGGTTTTTTCAATTCGTTGGTAAGCTTTTCGGTAACACAGGTTTTCCCCTGGGAATTATCAAATCTTGGACCAACGGTCACTTTTGCTATCTACGCTATACTTTCGTTTTGCGCAATTTTGTTTGTTTATAAGTTTGTTGTGGAAACCAAGGGCAAAACATTGGAGGAAGTTGAGGAATTGTTGATTAGATAATAAAAGTAACGTATACCATAATAATGCGAATACAAGCCCCGAAAAAATTGGGATAATAGTGATCAATGTTAAAAACTGGGGCGCTAGAATTGTAAAAAATAATAAATTGGCTTAAGATTTTTTTAAAAGGGTCTTTATATAGAAAAAATAAGAATTGGAATGGCAGTAAAACAAATGTTTATAGGAACCAATAAAGTTTCTTTTGAAGCAAATGAAATAAAAGGGAAATTGGTGGATTTTGATAACGAGAGTTATTATAAAATCTCAAATTACGATGCCATGAGACCTTTCTTTATGAGCATTGTAAGCGATTCAAACCATTGGATGTTCATTTCTAGCAATGGTGGATTAACAGCCGGTAGAAAAGATAGTGAATCCTCTTTGTTCCCCTATTATACCGATGACAAAATTACTGAATCAGCAGATATTACAGGAAGTAAAACCATACTGCAAATACACGCTGATGGTAAAACACATTTGTGGGAGCCTTTTTCAACTAGATATTCAGGGATATATAAGACCCAAAGAAATCTGTATAAAAACAGTTATGGGAACAAGATTATTTTCGAGGAAATCAATCAAGATCTAGGCCTTACATTTAGATACCAGTGGTGCTCGAGCAATGAATACGGATTCGTAAAAAAATCTACCTTAATCAACAATGCCAATGAAAAGCAACAAGTTACAGTTTTAGACGGTATTCAAAATATAATTCCTTACGGTGTATCATCCGACTTACAGAATAGACAAAGTAACCTTGTCGATGCCTACAAAAAGAATGAACTAGAAGCAGAAGTTGGTATTGGCATATTTGCACTGAGTGCGATAATCGTAGATAAAGCAGAACCAAGCGAGGCCTTAAAGGCAACTATTGCCTGGTCTACCGGAATGGAAAATGCAAAATTTTTGGTTTCTTCCTTACAATTGGATTCGTTTAGAAGAGGAAAAGACATTAAACAGGAAGTTGACATAAAAGCTGAAAAAGGAGCTTATTTTGTTTGCTCGGATATTACCTTAAAGCCCAATTCCGATAATACCTGGATGATAGTTGCCAATGTCAACCAATCAATGGTCAACATCTGTGAAATTTCTGAATTGATTAAAAAGAAAACAAACATTAGTGCCAAAATTCAGGAAGATATTGAATTAGGATCCAAA
>JAHHKH010000410.1 GCA_018679695.1 Maribacter sp. | reverse complement strand
CCCATATGCTTGTACTGATTCAATACATCCTGAAACTCGTTTTTTCGCAGTAATCCGTTGTTCACGAAGATGCAATGCAAGTGTTCTCCTATGGCCTTGTGCAATAAAACGGCAGCCACGGTGGAATCAACTCCACCCGATAATCCTAAGATCACCTTGTCATCACCGATCTTTTCTTTTAGTTCTGTAACAGTAGTATCTACGAATGCAGCTGGTGTCCAGGATTGTTTAAGGCCTGCAATATGTATTAGAAAATTTTCCAAGATCAACTTACCTTGCGTGGTGTGATATACCTCGGGGTGGAATTGAATAGCATAGGTCTCCTCCCCATCAATTCTATAAGCAGCATACTTTACATCGCCCGTACTAGCCAGGGTTACTGCATTTTCCGGAAGTTCCTGAATCGTATCGCTATGGCTCATCCAAACCTGTGAACCATCGGTTATTTCATAGAAGAAAGGCTCGTCATTCTTTATTGCGGTTAACCTTGCCCTACCGTATTCCCTGGTATTGGAAGGGGCTACATTGCCACCGGTGAAATGGGCCAAATATTGAGCGCCATAACAGACCCCGAGCAAGGGTATTTTTCCTTTTATCTGGGAAAGATCGGGATGCGGGGCATCACTGGCACGTACCGAGTAAGGCGATCCCGAAAGAATCACGGCCTTATAGTCCGTCATATCCTCAGGCACTTTATTATAGGGTTTAATTTCACAGAAAATATTCAGTTCGCGAACCCTTCGAGCGATGAGTTGTGTATATTGGGAACCGAAATCAAGTATTAGGACGTTGTTTTGCATGGGCAAAAATAGTAAAATGCCAAATGTGTGAAAGGGTCTTTATGGGATATTTATTCAAGAATTGCAAAACTTATAAACAAGGAGGGATTATTTAAGAAGGTTTCAGAAAGTCGAATTTTGGAATGGAATTGTCCAAGTCCCAAGTCAAGTCCATAGAAAAGGAAATCATTGACCTTATTTCTTATTTATTCCAAGGATTTATTACTCAAAATTCTTATCTTTAGGTGACAAAACAGAGCTTTGCCAACCGTTGGGAACGATACCATACTTCGAATACACTTTAGATAAAATCGACGAGAATAGCTATAATTGAATGGGAAGAATGAGCCAATGAACAGAGTATTAACTAATCAAATATAAATGTAAAACCAATAAATATGCAGACAGAAGCGGTATATTCAAGTGACCTTACCTTTAATTTGGAAATTTGGAAAAGGGAACTAAAGTTTCACATGTCCGAATTGGATATGTTTCAACAAAAATTGGAGGAAATTGCAGGCAGGGAAGATCTTGGACGATCCTCAATAGAACTTGAGAGTTATCAAAACAAAATAATGATCGAACGACATGCGATTGGTAAATTACTTCATCGCTGTAGGGCTAAACTGGGTAATTTACACAGTGCTGACCATTATAAAAATGTTGATGGTCAATTGCAGTACGAAAAACGCTCACTTTATGAGGACCTAAGGCATTATATAAAATTACATTATGAATTTAAGGAAGGAATAATGGACTTCTTTTTAAAGTGGTTATAATAAACTATTGATTTATTCAAATATTTATTAAAAGAAAAAGCCTCGACCCTACATCGAGGCTTTTTAAATCAAAATCAAAAAACCAACCTAAACACATGAACTAATTAATAACTAAACTAAATTTCTAATTCATAGCAATTTGTATATATAACAACCCAACTTTAAAATACCCTACCCTTTTTTTGATTTTTTTTAAAAAGTTTGTGGTTTTGCTATAATAGGGTTCATCTAAAACGATTCTAAATACTCCTACAAATACCAGCTACATTGAGTTAAAGAAATAACTATTACTTATATTTATACTATCTTAAATACAATTAAAATGCCCGATAAGACCTTTGAGAAAATAAAGCAAGAACTTAAAAAAGGGGCCTATAAAAAAGGACACTATTTTAAATATTTTACACTCGCAACCTTGGGTGTGGACAAATTTGCCAGATTGAGATTAGTGGCTTTACGCAATTTTTCGGATGATCTTAAAATGACCTTCTTTACTGATAAACGGTCTAAGAAAGTCTTACACATAAAGGAGAACAACAGGGTGAGCTTGCTCTTTTATCATCATAAGAAACTAATTCAACTTCGAATAGAGGGAATTGCACGAATTAATACCGATCAATTTCAAATCCAAAAATCATGGGAAAAAATCGGAACTGAAGATCGAAAGGACTATATAACTGCAGAGGCTCCCGGAAGTACTATTGATGACCCGGCTCAATTGGAATATCTGAAAGAGGGTGATTATTTTTCCATTGTTGAGATTGATCCCTTTAGAATAGAGTACTTAAGACTTAAGCGGTCGGGGCATACCAAAATCAAGTATTACTTAAGTGAAACGGGCTGGAAAAGTGAATATCTAGTACCCTAATCCTACATTCTACTCCATAGTTTCCAAAATAGCCGCAATATCCTCTATTGTCGTATCTGGATTTATAAAGCAAAAACGTGCGACTGTTTCAGCCACTTCATCCTTAATCCATTTGGTAGGGGTTACTAATGCAAAACCATCCTTATGATTTTTATACGTCCAATTGCGATAATCTTCGGGCGACCATCCTTTACGACGGAACAACACACAAGAAAGGCTTGGTTCACGAACCAATTCCAATTGCTCCCGATCTTGAATAAGTTCGCCTGCCAAATTCGCCAATTTAATTCCCATTTCAACCGCCCATTTATACTTATCTGTACCATGCATTGCCAAAGAAAACCATAAAGGCAGTCCCCTAATTCTGCGGGTCAATTGAATTTGATAATCCGAAGGATTGAAACCACTTGCACCTTCATCCTTGAAGATCTCCAAATAGGAACCCTCCTGGGAATGGGCCTCTTTTGCCAATTCGGGGTTTTTATAGATTACTGCCCCACAGTCATAAGGAGAAAACAACCATTTATGGGGATCAATGGTAATACTATCCGCTTTTTCTATTCCATTGAACAAATGACGTACGGAATCTGCAACCAGGGCCCCACCACCATAAGCAGCATCTACATGAAACCATAAGTTTTCTTGTTTACAAACGTTGGCAATACCATCTAGATCGTCGATAATACCAGCATTGGTTGTACCGCCGGTGGCCACCACCGCAAAAAGCCGTTCCCGTTGATGAACATTTAACTGGTCGATTTTTGTTTTAAGGTCTTTTGCCGTCATTAAATCCTCGGTTTCAACCAATAGCACGTCGGCGTCTATAACCTTTGCCATGGCCTTGATCGAAGAGTGTGCCCCTGCAGAGGTAATAACCAAAGCCTTCTTGTTCTGATTATCAGGATTTCTTCGCCAATATTCCCTTGCTGTTACCATGGCAGAAAGATTGGCAGCTGTACCACCGCTGGTGAATACACCAAATGCTCCCTTTGGTAATCCTGTTAAGGAAACCAACCAGCTCATTGCCTCATTTTCGCAGAATATTCCTCCTGCACCTTCCATCCAATATGCACCGTGAATACTTGCCGCCGATGTTACAAGATCAAACATTACTGCTGCCCTTGTAGGTGAGGCTGGTACAAATGCCAAGTGCCTGGGGTGATCAATAGGAACGGTAGCTTTTACCAATACATCCCTAAACAAACGAAAAGCATATTCTCCCCCTATTCCTTCGGGGGTAATCGTTTCGCCTACCAATTTACGGAGCTCTTCCTCCTTTTTTGGTTGACCCAGTTCGGGTGACGTATTTGTAATTCGATTAATGGCATATTTCATGACATCAAGTGTCATCTCCACGAGCTGAATATCTATGTTATGCATTAATTAATAATTTATGCAAAAGTAAGTGATCAAGGTGTAATTAATCCCTAAAACCCAATTAATGACGAAGTATTGAGAAATCTATTTGAAGTGGTTTCAATTCTTTTATGAGCATAGGAATAAGCGACTCTCCATATTCAAGGTAAAATTCAGAAAAATTAAGGTTTCGCTCTTGCAATGACCGCTCAGGAAACAACTCATTCTGTAATTGAACCATTCGTTCTACATGGTCTTTCAACTTGCGTTTTTGGGCTTTTAAAAGTCGTTTTTCAAGATTGTCCAAACCTTTTAATTGTTTTACTTCCTGGGCTTTTACTGCGCCTAAAAAAGATTTGTCGGTTTGCGAGGCAATCCCGTACAACATTTTGAATTGTTCGGTCAATAAGTTTTTCTGTTCTGAAAAATCAATTTCGATATCCGAAATTTCCCTTATTTTTTTATTGATAAGTCGGTTCTGGTCCAAGAATAAATCCACTGCCGAAAGATCCATTTTTTCCAACTTCCTTTGCTGTTTAGCGGTCATTAACAAGGCTGAATTTCGAGGTAATAAAATAGGAAAGGTCACATCCAGCACCTCAAAGGAAGTTTTCAACTCCAACCAGTAGGCCAATTCACCGCCACCTCCAATATAACAGAGATTGGGAAGGATTATTTCTTGATATAAAGGACGGGTAATGACATTAGGCGAAAATCGTTCTGGATGGTCTTGAAGTTCTTGCAGCAATTCATCTTTTGAGAACTCAATTTCTGTATTGTTTACGTGAAATTTACCATCTCGCAATACAATTCGTTCCCTAAGATTCTCCTTCAAATAAAAATAATTGATCTCCCTGGGGTTCACTTGAATAGTATATCCTTCCGATAACCCACCTAATTTTGCCACTGTTTCGGACACTCTTTGGAACGAAGTGTTTTCAATAATATCACTCTTGGCAAAAGGAACCAATAGTTTCTTCAATTCAATATCATCCCCATCGACGATGACCAGTCCGTAATCACCAAAAAGTGTGTTGGCAAGAGATCGAGTTGCATCGGTAAGATTGGCATGATCAATATATGTTTTTTTAAATAGATCCTTTAGTCTTTCAGCATTTTGGCCAATACCCAATTCTTTGGCAAAAGTTTCATAAATTTCTTGAAGGCCATCTGTAGGCAATCGCCCAACAGCTCCCGTGGCTTCCTTGTTCCACCTTAATTTTTTGGCATTAAAATTAAAGTAATTTATTTCCTCAAAATCATGGTCCTCAGTCGCCATCCAATAAATTGGTACGAAATTGAATTTGGGATAGGCCTTTTTTAGTTCAATGGTGAGATTAATGGTTGATATGATCTTGTACAGAAAGTACAGGGGTCCCGTAAATAAATTAAGCTGATGACCTGTTACAACTGTAAATGTAATAGGCTCTTTTAATTGTATCAGATTCTCCTTTGTCTTTTTCGAAATAGAGAATCCTTTATACTGTAATTGTAGTGCTTCGTATAAGACGGACCTGTTTTCATCGGGATAGTTGGCCAATTTTTCCTCAATCTGATCCTTAAAATTCCCAATATTGGGAAAACGATTATAAAAGGGTCTCAGGCTTTCCTTTTCATCAATATAATCACAAATTAAATTGGAGAAATATCCGGTTTGCTTAAAGGGTAAACAGTCACTATCCATATAAAAGCTAAAAATCAAGGTAAATATATAACACTTGGATTTTCTTGTTGCTAAAAATACGTTAATTACTTTAACCTGTCATCCATGAAATTGGTTGTATCATAGAAAGTAAAACCAAGTTGTCACTTTTAATCATTAATTTGTACGGCCACAAACCAAAGAACCTAAAATGAAGAGACTTTTACTTGTAATCAACATACTTTCTACATGCTACATTTACGGACAAAACATAAAATCCCCATCAGAATTTCTGGGCTATGAATTGGGTACACAATTTACGAGGCACCACAAAGTAGTCGATTATTATGAATACTTGGCCGAAAATGTTTCGGATAGGGTTCAAGTTCAGGAATATGGCAAGACCAATGAGCAAAGACCCTTACTTTTGGCATATGTATCTTCGGTCGCCAATATGGGCAATCTGGAAAATATAAGGACTGAACATTTAAAAAGCAGGACTGGTGATAGTGAAGCCACCAAGGCTATTGTATGGTTAAGCTATAACGTACATGGCAATGAGAGTGTGAGTACCGAAGCTTCAATGCTGACGATTTATGAACTATTGACCAATAAAAGTAGTTATTTGGAGAACACCATAGTAATCATTGATCCTTGTATTAACCCAGATGGTCGTGACCGTTATGTAAACTGGTATTACCAATACAAAAATTACCCGAACAACGTAGACCCCAATAGTAAGGAGCACCATGAAGGTTGGTGGAGCGGCAGAAGTAATCATTATATGTTCGATTTGAATAGGGATTGGGCCTGGCTAACACAAATTGAAAGTCAAAATCGCTTGAGAGTTTACAATAAGTGGATACCCCATGTACACGTTGATTTTCATGAGCAAGGTGTAGATAGTCCGTATTATTTCGCTCAAGCATCCGAACCTTATCATGAAGTAATTACCCCGTTTCAACGAGATTTCCAGACTACGATTGGTAAAAACCATGCTAAATATTTCGATGCCAATGGATGGTTTTACTTTACCAAAGAGGTTTTTGATCTGCTTTACCCCAGTTATGGGGATACCTACCCAATTTATAATGGAGGTATTGGAATGACCTACGAACAAGGAGGAAGTGGCAGGGCTGGTCTGGGTATTATAACGAGCATCGGGGATACCTTGACTTTGGATGATAGAATTGCGCATCATAAAACCACAGGACTTTCTACCGTGGAGGTCGCCTCCAAAAATGCTGATAAATTGAATAAGGAGTTCAAAAATTTCTATAAAAACAAAAGCTATAAATACAAGAGCTATGTATTAAATGGGGACGAAGATAAAATTGAGGCTTTAACCCTTCTTTTGGATAAGCACGAAATCAAATATGGCATCGGAAGAGCTGCCACCATCAAAGGATTCAAATACAGTACAGGAAAATCGGGTAGTATAAAAAGTTCGGAAAAGAGCTTGGTAGTATCTTCAGACCAAACCAAAAGCACCTTGGTAAAAGTATTATTTGAGCCCAATGCCAAATTAAGCGATTCGGTTACCTACGATATTACCGCATGGTCATTGCCCTATGCTTATGGTTTGGATGCCTTGGCCTCGGAAAGTTTGGTTCCCAGCCAACGCTATGAAAGACCAAAAGTAACCACACAATCGCTTGACAAGACTGCCTATGCATTTGTAACCGAATGGAACAGTATTAAGGACGCCCGGTTTTTGGCGGAACTATTACAGAACAAAATAAAAGTAAGGCATTCGTACAAACCTTTCACCCTTGAAGGAAAAACGTATGAAAGGGGTAGTTTGATCATAACCAGAGGTGATAACAAAAGCAATCCCCTGTTCCCAAAAGTATTGGCTGAGATTGCCGATAAGCACTTTATAGCATTGGGAACTACTTCTACCGGTTTTGTGGATGGAGGTAAGGATTTTGGGTCGCGCTATGTGCAAATGATACCCAATCAAAAAGTAGCCGTTCTTTCTGGCGAACCTACTTCTACCTTGCGATTTGGTGAGATCTGGCATTTTTTTGAACAACAACTCAACCATCCAAT
>JAHHKH010000383.1 GCA_018679695.1 Maribacter sp. | reverse complement strand
GCTTTTGCCACTGTTTTTCCTTTGGCCCCAGCATCGATTACTTCCACACTTTCGAAGATTTGCCTTCTATTCTTTTTACGCATGGCGCAAAAATACTAATAGGTTTGCATTTAATACCGCTATATTTAGAGAGATTAGTTATAAAAAATCGACAAAAAAATGAACCTTTTTTGAATTGAACAGTCTTTAAGATAGAATGAACAATTAATGACCTCTAGTAAAATTTTCGATGCATTATTGGTGCTACAGTATAAAAACGGAGACAAAAAGGCCTTGGGGATGTTGGTAAAAAGGCATCATTATACATTCTGTAGTCACGCCAATTGGTACCTTCACGATTTGGACGCCTCCAAAGATGTGGTACAGGATTGTTGGGGCATTATCATAAGCAAATTGCATAGTTTAAGGGATCCAAATAGCTTTTCAAGTTGGGCCATGCGTATAGTAACAAGAAAGTCGATTGATTTCATAAAGCAAAACAAAAGTAAACGGGAAAGTTTAAGACACTACAAGCAGGGTAATTTTGAGGATACACCCAAGGAAGATGGAAATAGCGAAATTGTAGGATTGCGGCGAGCACTAAAAAGGCTATCAAATGACCAACAAATCGTCTTGCGATTATTTTATACTCAGGAATATTCTTTAAATGAAATAAGTGATATTCTTGAGATTTCGGTTGGGACGGTTAAATCAAGGTTGTTTCATGCCAGGGAAAAATTGAAAACAATTTTAAAAACATAGATCATGAATAAAGAAAGAGAAAAAATCGACGAGCTGATCAAAGAAACCCTAAATGAGGAAGAAGCTAAGTTCTATGACGAATTGGAAGAGCAAAACCTAATTGGAAAATTGGGTGAAGTTTATAAGGGTAAAATGGGATGGCTCGCCATGATAATGAATGTAGTGCTTTTGGTGATTTTCGGATTATTTATTTATTGTATTGTCCAGTTTTTTGGTAGTAATGAGACAAACGAGCTTATTAAATGGGCATCGGCAGGATTTTTATGTATGACAGCCGTGAGTATGTTGAAACTTTACATTTGGATGCAAATGGACAAAAATGATATTCTACGGGAAATGAAACGATTGGAGCTACAAGTTGCAACGCTATCAAATAAGCTTGATACCTAGATAATGTGAAGTATGAACGGATTGTTTTTATCAATGTCGCAACATTTTGTATTTTAGCGCTTCTACAAGGATGATTTCTCTCCTACGCTGAATTTTCGAAACTTCGAAAGGATAAAGGTACAGAAGGAATTACGGAAGTTTTAATTAAAGTAATTTTTATCATGTCGGTTTTAGAAAGAATTAGCTCTAAAGAGGCTATTGCTTTGGAAGAAAGGTACGGAGCGCAAAATTACCATCCATTACCTGTGGTTTTAAGTAAGGGAGAAGGCGTATACGTCTGGGACGTGGAAGGAAAGAAATATTACGATTTCCTATCGGCCTATTCCGCTGTGAACCAAGGTCATTGTCATCCTAAAATAATCAATGCATTAAAAACACAGGCAGAAAACTTAACACTTACCTCGCGTGCTTTTTATAATGATATGCTAGGTAGATACGAAAAGTATATCACCGAGTATTTCGGTTTTGATAAGGTATTGCCAATGAATACAGGTGCTGAAGCTGTGGAAACAGCCATTAAATTGGCGCGAAAATGGGGGTACGAGAAAAAGGGTATTCATGCCAACCAGGCTAAAATAGTGGTCTGTCAGAACAATTTCCATGGGAGAACCATTACTATTATCTCCGCATCAAATGATCCGGTGGCTACTGAAAATTTTGGTCCATTTACTCCGGGAATTGTTTCTATTCGCTATAATGACATATATGCCTTACAAGAAGCTTTGGAAGACGAAAATGTGGCTGCATTCCTGGTAGAACCCATTCAGGGGGAAGCCGGTGTTTATGTGCCTGATGACAATTACATTAGCGAAGCCTATAAATTATGCAAATCAAAAAACGTTCTGTTCATAGCCGATGAAGTACAGACAGGAATTGCACGGACCGGAAGATTATTAGCTACCTGTGGTAATTGTACTTGCGCTGATAAAAATTGCAGCGGAACACCAGAGGTTAAACCTGATATCCTGATATTAGGCAAGGCAATTTCCGGAGGTGTTTTCCCGGTATCGGCAGTTTTGGCCGATAATGGGATTATGGAAGTAATACGCCCGGGAAACCATGGTTCAACATTTGGTGGTAACCCATTGGCCTGTGCAGTGGCAATTGCTGCATTGGAAGTAGTCAAAGAAGAACATCTCGCTGAAAACGCCTATAAATTGGGAAGACTATTCCGAAGTGAAATAGAAAAATTAATCAATAAAACCGATTTGATCAGCATGGTTCGTGGGAAAGGCCTATTGAACGCTATCGTAATTAACGATACTGAAGATAGTTCCACGGCTTGGGAAATTTGTATGTTGATGAAAGAGAATGGTCTCTTGGCAAAACCTACCCATGGTAATATCATTAGGTTCGCACCACCTTTGGTGATGACAAAGGACGAGCTATTGGATTGTATCACGATAATCTCAAAAACAATACGGCAGTTCGAGAAACAAAAAAAACCCCTGAAGTAATCTCAGGGGATTTTTCTTGAATTGGTATGCTTGGCTTATTGAAAAGCGCCTTCGGAAGCAGCCCCTGCAATAATTGCAGCTATTGCACCAAAATATATAATGGTAAAAACCAATAGGATTGCAGCTAGGGCTATACCGATATAAGATAGAATTCTAGCGGTCTTTACATTTTCATATCCATAATATCTATCTGGTTCGGTATTGTAAATACGCTCGGCATTTTTTGCCTTTGAAAGACCAATAATCCCGAATATACCACCAAAGGGGCCACAACATAGTAATGTTAAGGCTATGGCTAGTATGCCATAAGTCAATGCGGTGCCAGAGTCAGGTAAAGTTTCTCTATTCATAATGTAAGATTAAGTGGTTTAATCATTATTGCCATTGTTCCATCATTTCCTGAACTTGCTCCATGTAAGCATCCCAACCGCCCATTTTCTGTACGGAATAAATCGTCCAAATTAACGACAGAACCCCCAATACCAATCCTATAATAGCAATGATCTTTGCAGTTTTCAGGGTACTGAAGTTGCTATAACCTTCGGGATTCTGCTTGTACAGGCCTTCATCCTTTTTTGTTAGAAACAATGCTATTCCAGATAGCAGGATTCCCCCGATTCCCGCACTAAAACAACAGCAAATAAAAGAGATTATTGAGAGTACGATCGATATGGTTACATTAGGTAATTTTTGTTGTTCCATAATTTAAAGTGGTTTAGTTATAAAAATTTTAGAATATAGTTTCCGAGTATCAAGGCAACACTCGATACCATTAAAGTTATAGTTATTTTGTTGGAATATTTGAAATTGAAAAAATTATCGGCCAAGAGAAAGCCTAAAAGGGGAATTAGGGTAAATGTAGCCGGATACATTTGAAAGGCCTCTACAAATTCCCCTTGAAACAAGAGTGAAATTGATCTTTGAGCACCACAACCCGGACACGCTATTCCAAATAATTTCTTATTCAGACAAGGGAGCATAAAACCTTCCAAAAAAATTATCGAAGTGGACAGTTGCATTTTTACCTCAATTCTATTTCCTTGGGGAAAATAACCATTATTTTTGGGGTATAAAACAATTTTATGGGGCTTTTTCAGATTGGTGATAGGGTTGAGGTACTTGATGAAAAGTTAAGTGGGGAAGTAGTCGAAGTGTCCAATTCTGGGATTACGATTGAGTCTGAAGATGGTTTTTTAATGAATTATTCCCCTAATGAATTGGTTAAGGTTTCAGAAGCCCATACCATTAACGTTACCAATTATGAGGTAGCTCAAGTGAAAGCCGAAAAAGAGATCAATAAGAAAAAGAACAAACCAATTCTAAAACCGAAAGAACGCAATGCCCCAAAAATGGAGGTTGACCTACATATTAATCAATTGGTAAATTCCCCAAAGGGGATGAGCAATCATGAAATGCTGAATTTACAAATGGATACTGCGAAACGGCAATTGGAATTTGCCATTCGAAAACGAATCCAAAAAGTTGTTTTTATCCATGGCGTAGGCGAAGGGGTGTTAAAGGAAGAACTGAAATTTCTCTTTGGACGATATGAAAATGTTAAATACTATGATGCCGATTATCAAAAATACGGACTCGGGGCTACAGAGGTCTATATTTATTTAAGCAAATAAATTGGGATCGATCAAGTTATTCAGATGTTGTGATAGTACCAAACTCGTTTATTTGTAGATCGGTTATCCTTTCGTCCTGTGCCGTGATAAAGGTAATACCGCTTAGTTCTATGGTATGTTCATAGGTATTGGTTGTGCCCTCTGCCAATACTGTGGTAATCAAAACCTCACCATCTTCTGCTTCAATCTCTTCAATGACCAACGGCGTAGTGTTTGGTATGGCATCGCAAAAATAATTAGAGGTAACGTTATCTGAAAAAGCACGATAGGTAATTTTTGACTGGCCTGGGACCAAACTGGTAATAATATCTGAAGAAGCTTCATTTTTCAATACGCCTGATTGCAATTCCAGAATTAGGGACTCCTTGCCATTCAATTTAAAGAAAATCGTACTTGCCGTAGTAATGGTCGATTCGCAAGTGTTGATTCCAACACTATCAAAATCAATGGTTTCTATTTGTAAATCACCGTCATTGCACGAAACAAAAAGGGTAATAACACAAAAAGCAATCAGTTTCTTCATGCTTCAAATGTAAAAGAAATAAACTATAAGTTTATCTTCTTTAGGATAGAATTTACATTTAATTCGGTTATTTTTGGCTTCGATTTATTTTGAAGGGAATTCATGGAAAATATATATTTAGACAATGCCGCAACTACCCAAATCAGGGAAGAAGTTATCCTAAAGATGCATGAGGTCTTATCTGATTATTATGGCAATCCTTCATCAACGCATGCTTTTGGCCGTAGTGCAAAGACAGCTGTTGAAAGCGCGCGCAAATCCATTGCCAAACATATGAACGCCCACCCATCGGAGATAATTTTTACTTCAGGAGGTACAGAGGCCGATAATATGATCATAAGATGTGCTGTACGTGATTTGGATGTAAAAACCATTATTACTTCAAAAATTGAGCATCATGCGGTACTTCACACTTCAGAGGACTTGGTCCAGGAATATGGAATCACGGTTGACTATGTTGATTTGGATGACAAGGGTAATCCTGAGCTCAGCCATTTGGAGCAGTTATTGCAAAAAGATAAATCCAAGAAATTGGTAAGCTTAATGCATGTGAATAATGAGATTGGAAATGTACTGCCTATTGATGCCGTGGCTGTTTTATGTAAGGAAAATGATGCTTTGTTCCATTCCGATACCGTACAATCTATAGGGCATTTTGAATGGGACGTACAACAAACCCCTATTGATTTCATGGCAGCTTCGGCACATAAATTCCATGGCCCTAAAGGCGCTGGATTTGCTTTTATAAGACAGAAATCTGGTCTAAAACCTTTTATCTCGGGTGGCTCACAGGAACGAGGTTATCGTGCAGGTACCGAATCGGTCCATAATATTGTTGGATTGGAAGAGGCGTTTAGATTGGCATATGAAAATCTCATAGAAGAAAGGGAGTATGTCACAGGCTTAAAGAAATACTTTATCGACAAGTTATCGAAAAGTGTTCCAAATGTTAGTTTCAATGGGCATTCGGGAGACCTTGATAAAAGCACCTATACCTTGGTGAATACATGTTTGCCATTGGACCAAGAAAAGGCATTATTGTTATTGTTCCATTTAGATATTAAAGGAATCGCTTGTTCCAAAGGAAGTGCTTGCCAATCAGGAAGTGATGCAGGTTCCCATGTATTGAATCAAGTATTGTGCGAAGAAGACCTGAAAAAACCTTCGTTGCGATTTTCTTTTTCAAAATATAATACAACAAAAGAATTGGATTATGTTATTGGGGTCTTGAAGGAATTTATGGAGGGTTAAATCCTCGATTTATTCCTGTCTCTTTTCTTTTCCCTGTCATAAGGAAACTTTCGAGTGGCCAATTTCATCATTCTGTCAATAAGGTCATTGGTGTTTTTTCCAGTCTTTTTATTGATTTTCTTCTCATACTTCCAAAGTAATTTACCTGAATTACCGTCACTTATCTTAATACCTATTCTGCCATAATTGGAATCCCCTAAAAAAAAGTCCATAAAACTGAATTCTGTAGGCACCCCTTTGGATAAGAGAATGTTGAGGTCCATATTACCACTAATAATGCCATCTACCTTTAATATCCCACACAGTTGTTTAATGGTGTACACATCAATATTTTCATAAGTAATGTTTTCTTGGGCAAGAAGGGCATTGGTATTCTTCGTATTTTGGAATTCAACTGAAAACTTCTTTTTTCTTTTTCGCTTGGAGAAGTAGGTCTCCAATGCGTTTTGAACAGCATAACCTTCTTTTTCTTCCAATTGTTTCAATTCGTTTTTTGGTAATTCATCATTCAAATCCAAATTAGTCAGAAATGGGATTATGGCCAATACTTTATGGTCCTGACTCAAATCATCAAAATTCTTATTCTCATAAATATTTTTTTGAGCACTAAGAGTTAGGCTTACAATTAGGAATAAATACAATAATCTTATTTTCATTAAAATCTATTTTGGCAGTTTCGCAGTTGCTTTAAAACCGCATTTTGAATCGTAAATTCAATACGCGACTCGTCATGAAATTGGGAATTGCATATTCATTTTTGCTGTCAACATCCCTGACCCATGTATTGGTGATAGAGTTTTGATTGTTGAACAGATTGAAAACTTCAAATCCGACACTTAATTCCTTAAACTCATGCAACCAATGTTCTTTAGGATACGTCTTGTCCGCACCTACAAAAATATGGGAAATTCCTAAATCAGCACGTTTATAGTCTTTTAATCTATTCCTAAAATTATAGGGATCTGCATAACTTGGTGAACCGCCAGGGACACCGGTATTATAAACAAGGTTCAAATACATTTTTAAATTCGGAATGTCCGGGACGTAATCCTGAAAGAGGATACCAATCTTGAATCGTTGGTCGGTAGGTCTCGGAATATAACCTTTATTATTGGCATTCTCCTCTGTCTTTAGATAGCCTAAACTTACCCACGAATCGGTGCCTGGCACAAATGCACCGTTTAATCGTACTTCTGCGCCATATATATAGGCGGTTGCCTCGTTATTGGCTACATAACGAATACGCACATCGTTTAGGGTGTATGTATTTACATTGTCCAATTTTTTGTAATAGGCTTCACTAATTAGCGTGAAAGGTCTTTCCCATAAAAGGAAACTATATTCATTGCCCATAACATAATGAATGGATTTTTGTGCTTTTACACTAGGTTGAATTGTTCCTGTCACATCCCTTAATTCCCTGTAAAAAGGAGGTTGTTGGTATATACCCAACGATGCCCTGAACAGCATATCCTTTGACCAATTGGGTTTTATGGCAAACTGGGCTCTAGGACTAAAAATCGTGTGCGATGTTTTTTCTATATCCTGTCCGTTGACTTGCCAATATTGCGCTCGTATTCCCAAATTGTAATAGATGTCACTGTTATTCAATGTTTTTTGCTGACTGAATTGGGCGTATGCTGAAAATCTATCGGTCTTTACAAAGTTTTTAGTGGAGACGCCTTGATATGGAACGAGAGGACCTGTGAAAGGTATTTCAGGTTGATTGTTGATAAATTCGGGCAATGGTGGCCTAATTGAAAAGCCTGCTGAATCAATAAATTCCGATTCCCGCAATTGGTCCCGTATATCTTCATGGGTATATTTAACTCCCCATTCCAAATTGAGATGCTCATTGGAGAAGCTTCCTTTTTGTTGCAAATTGAAAATAAGGGCATCCAATTCATTCCTTGCCCTGGTAAATTGGCCGCCCACCCCTCTTGAGGAAGTTACCTCGCCCAATGTTTCACTTCCCAGATCGGTATTGATTTCGCCCAATTCATATCTAGCCACCACATCGGAGTACTCTTCCTCAGTTGTATGATATATTGAAGCGATAAGTTTTAACGTTACTTCATTATTCAAGAAATAATTTGCCTTCACAGCGGCCATTTCGGTGGCGTACTTGTTGTTTTCATTTCCACTATATTGTACCAGTAATGCCTGGGTTTCTGATAGGGTCCCAAAATTCGTTTGTCTATCCAAAGGTTGGTTTTGATAATCATTTATAGAAATATTTCCGAAAAAGTCCATATCTAATTTTCGCGATACGCGATAGGTAAAATAGCTCTGAATATCAGCAAAGACAGGATTAAAATTAGAATTGGTCTGTTTACTATTCACTAAAAGACTATTATTACGATACCGTATTCCGGTAACATTTGAGAGTCTTTTATTTTTGGATAGTGTTTCCAAGGCCAAACTCGCACCTAGCAAGCTAAGATCTAGTTGAGCACCAAAGGCCGTAGGATTCTTATAGGTTATATCCAACACCGAAGAAAGTTTATCCCCATATTTGGCTTGAAATCCTCCTGATGAAAATTCGACTTTTTGGACAAGTGCGCTGTTCACAAAACTCAGCCCTTCCTGTTGTGCTGAGCGAATTAAAAAAGGACGATAAACTTCAATTTCATTGACATAAACCAAATTTTCATCGTAATTGCCACCACGAACGGAATACTGCGTACTCAATTCGTTGTTGGATGAAACTCCAGGAAGCAATTTTAAAATATTCTCGACCCCAGCATTCACTCCAGGAATTTGGCGTATCATATTGGGTGATATTGTAGCGATTCCATCAACCGTTTTCTCACCGGTAGCCGTAACGATCACCCCATCAATCTGTGTAATACTCGTATTCAAAATCGGATTGAATACATAGGTTTCATTTGTATTTAAAAGTAACCGCTCTAAAACAACATTTTTATAGCCTATATATGAAAACGTAATATCATTTTCTTTTTCGGCCACTATTTTCAAAATATAAAATCCGTCTTTGTCAGTAACGGTCCCATTCGTTGTTGAAGAAATATTTACTTGTGATAGGGGTTGGCTATTTTCATCTATGACCACACCAGTAATTGTTGCCGTTTGTGCCCGTATTTGTGAGCTAAGGCACAGTAGTAAAAAAAGTTGGACAGTATAAGGGCACTTCAAGGTTTTTATTTTCTAAAAAAGGAAACCTCATATTTACTTGTGTTTCCTACATTATCTTTAACGATAACTTTGAGTTCACATTGTTTATGATCTAATATCTTATCATCGAAATTATAAGTCAATGTTTTTGTCTTGGGCTCATATTCCATTAAAATCCACTCTCCGTTTAAAGTAGCCGTGTAAGTGTCAATCCCACTTAAGTCATCTGAAATCAATAGACTCAAATACCTGTAATTGTTCAGCCACTGTTTGTGTTTGAAATTTTTAGTCCTGATTTTAGGGGCAATCGTATCTTTCACCAAAGTATAAGTACCCAAATTTCGGGTTCGTGTAGTGAACGTTTTACCCCTTTTATAAGTTGAAGCGTAGTTAGGTCTGAGTTTTTTATCCAAACGGGCAATAAAAAGCTGTTTTCGCTCCTCCTCTGAATATTTTGAAACATCAAAAGTTATGGTGAAATTTCTATGGGCCGGAACTCTATTATTGTGGATGGTAATGGTATCGTTTCCTTTTTCCAATTCAATATGAAAATTCTCATAAAATGTGTTAGAAGGAAAATAAACTTTGGCTAAACCTAGGTCATAATTGTTAGGCCTATTTGCAATTACATAATTTTCAGTTTTGGTTTTTTCCTCAACCATTTTTACGGGCTGTCGTTTGCCTTCAATAGGAATGATCACTTTTGTTAAATTACCTTCCAAGTCGTGGAGGAGCAATTCAACGGTATATGATAATCCTGCCTTAACGACGACTTTACCATCATTGATCAGCTTATTATAGATGCTTAGTCGATTACCAGGAGACTTGAAGGTTTTTTGAATCCGCTGTCTGTATTTCCCAAAATGGTCATAATCCACAAGAGTATTTATATAACGTGTTTCTGTAAATGAGAAAGTCTCAAAATTGTAATCGGTATACACTTTACCATTTACAACTTGCCTAACAGAATAAATCCCGTTTTTATTGGCAGCTAGATCTTGGCGGTCAAAACCAATAAAACCAAAACCAATGGTCCCCAAAGCAGTGACCTTATCAGCGAGGAAGGTGCCATCTTTTTGTTTCGTGAACTTTATTTGTGATTTTTTGGTGCTTTGGTTCAATTGGGCATTTTCCGAAAGTGGATACCCAAAGAGACTAACCAAGGTAGGATTTGTGGCGTCCAAAACTTCAAGACCATATAACAAGGGATTGGTCGGTTTTTCTGAGATACTGCTCCTTATTTCAAAATGCAAATGGGGACCTGAAGAACCTCCTGAGTTACCACTAAAAGCAATTATCCCATCCTTTTTTACCTTGATATCGCCATATTCAGGAAAAACCTCAACTTCATAGGACTTCTTCTCGTATTGTATCTTCTTGATATATTCCTCGATTTCGGGGGAAAACTTCTGCAAATGACCGTAAACGGAAGTATATCCATTAGGATGGGCCACATATAGCACTTTGCCGTAACCCCAAAGTGATATTTTTATCCTGGTTACCGTGCCATCACCAATGGCATATACGGGTAACCCTTGTCTTTGCTGTGTTTTAATGTCGATACCAGCGTGAAAGTGGTTGGACCGCAATTCACCAAATGTGCCAGCCAAAATCAAAGGTATATCCAATGGGGATCTAAAAGTATCTTTGGGATAACCATTTTGGGCAGTTATGCCCAAAGAGAAAATCAAAGTGAAAAAAAAGATAGTTTTATCCATATTCATATTGCAAAGAAATTGTATGAACCAATTATCATGCCTTGATTTTCAAATTGGGGATAATTGAAAATAACCTACTTATTTACAAATAAGGG
>JAHHKH010000382.1 GCA_018679695.1 Maribacter sp. | reverse complement strand
AAAGGCATACAATAAGAAAGTAGAAGAGCTTCAAAAAAATGCAGAAATTCTCGCAAAAAGCGAACGAGAAAGTGCTTGGCGTGAAATGGCAAAACAAGTGGCACATGAGATTAAGAATCCGCTTACGCCCATGCGTTTGAGCGTTCAGAGTTTTGAACGTAAGTTCGACCCCAATGATCCAAATATTAAAAAGAAAGTTGCGGAGTATTCCAAAACGCTCATTCAGCAAATAGATACCATGAGCAGTATAGCTTCGGCCTTTTCCAATTTCGCCAAAATGCCGGCCCAGCAAAATGAGACCTTAAATGTGGTTAGTATCGTTCGTCTGGCTTTGGATATTTTTAATGAGCCTTATATACATTTTATATCCAATGAAGAAGAGATAATAGTCAAAATGGACAGGACCCAGCTCATTAGGGTAATTACCAATCTGGTGAAAAACGCCATACAAGCAATACCTGATGTTAAATCGCCCAGAATATTGGTCTCTGTGACCTCTGAAGGGGATAATGTAAAGATTTCCGTAGCGGATAACGGCATAGGTATAACAGATGATTTCAATGACAAGATCTTTGAACCTAAGTTCACTACCAAGACCAGCGGTATGGGATTGGGATTGGGAATGGTGAAGAGTATTGTTGAAACCTATAATGGCACCATTGATTTTATTTCCGAACCTAATAAGGGGACCGTGTTTACTGTAATTTTTCCCAAGGAGCAACCTCAAAAGATGTAGAACAAATCAATATATATATATATGAAGTATCAGAACATTTTAGTCAGAATGGATGACCCTATCGCTACAATCACTATCAATCGTCCGAATAAGCTTAATGCGCTGAACAGGAATACTATCAAGGAGTTACACAAGGCTTTTTCGAAGTTGGAAAATGATAGGAAGATATTGGCGATCATTATTACAGGCAGTGGTGAAAAAGCTTTTGTTGCGGGCGCTGATATTGCAGAGTTTGCTGATTTTTCAGTTAAGGAGGGAAAAAAATTAGCCGCCCAAGGGCAAGAGTTGTTATTCCATTTTGTAGAGAACCTCTCTACTCCGGTAATTGCCGCTGTCAATGGTTTTGCTTTGGGTGGTGGACTCGAATTGGCCATGGCTTGTCATTTTCGGGTGGCTAGTGATAATGCTAAAATGGGCTTGCCTGAGGTTTCCTTGGGAGTTATTCCTGGTTATGGAGGTACCCAGCGTCTGCCTCAGCTGATAGGAAAAGGCCGGGCAATGGAAATGATCATGACCGCTGGAATGATCGGTGCTGAAAAAGCATTGGATTATGGTCTTGTGAATTATGTAGTTCCCCAAGAGGAATTATTGAATCTCTGCCAGAAGCTAGGAAGTAAAATATCGAATAATTCCCCCGTTGCCATTGGTTATGCAATAAAAGCTGTAAATGCTAGTTTTAACAATAGTATTAACGGATTTGCCACAGAAATCAATGCCTTCGGAAAATGCTTTGGTACCGACGACTTTAAGGAAGGTACCAGTGCTTTTATAGAAAAGAGAAAGGCCGATTTCCCAGGTAGATAAAAGTCATTAAATCCCTACTTATGAATTTGCGGAAAAGTGTGCCCTTGCTTTTTTTTCTTATAGTTTCTTGTGTATTGACTGCTCAGGACATTCCTTTTGATTTTTCAATTGGGGAAAAATATAACGATAAGTATAAATACTCCAATCTTTTGACCATTTCTGAAGACGGAACCGGAGGCACATTCCTTGTAAGGTCCTATTATACTGGGATCGTACTTAAGCCAAAGGGATATTTCATAGAACATTATGATACCAATATGCAGTTGATCAATGAGTTCAATTATAAGCTGAAATATGCGAATTTAGTAGATGGGTATGTTGCCAATGGACAAATTTATCTCATCTTTTTGGATTATGACTATGAAACAATGGCTTACGAGTATTCGGTGCATCGTAGCCCATTAACGGGAATGAATTTTACGAGGGAAACATTGTTGACCATTCCATCGCGAGAAGTTTCCGAACCGTTGGACAAAAATTACTACAATAGAAATTTTTCATCAGGTTTTACAACATCGGTTCTATTCAATGCCAAAAAGAATGCCTTTGTGATCAGTACACATTTCAAAAGAGGAAAAAACAATAAACATTTTATTTACCTATTTAATTCGAGCCTAAAGAAAGTGATAGAACACGACTTCTCAGACGAAGTGGAAGAGAAGAATTATGCTTTTGAAAATGTCGCATTTTCACCAGATTTAGAGGAGGCCTACATTGTTGGCAAGGCCTATTTTAAGAAAAAACGTTTTCAAGCTACCGAGCGCAAGTTCCAATATGAATTGATAAAGGTGACCAAGGGCGGCGCTCAAACCCAGACTTTCGATGGTCCAGGGAAGTTTTCGGAGGCTTTGATCCCAATTGTAAAAGGCAAGGATTTATTATGTGTTGGCTTTTACGCCAATAGAAAGAACAACCGGTATAATGGGTTGGCCTATTTTAACCTAAATCCAAATACACTCGCGGTAAAATCAAAAAAATACAGTCCTTTTTCCGAACAGTTTATGATGGACAAGTTTGGACGGGAAGAGGAAAAGGTAATAAAGAATTTGGTATTTAAGAACGTTGCCGTAGCTAATGACGGTACCATCCATTTTAACGCTGAGGAGTATTTTGTTACCAGAAGTGTACAGGCAAATTCAAGCGGAGGCAGGGTTAAGGTTACCAGATACCATCATAATGATATTGTAAGTGCCAAACTCAATGCCTCGGGTGATATGATATGGGCAAGAAATATTAACAAGGCAGAAGTAACCCAGACAGATGGGGCATATGCCTCTTATAGCTCCTATACCAAAGACGGTAATACGTACTTCTTCATAAGTAGTGCAGCGGAAAACCCGCAATTATTGACAGGTGACCGATTAATCTTTAAACAAGGGTTGAGCCGTAACCGAAATGTATTCGTAATAAAGTTAGATGAAAATGGTCATCTTAGTTATAAAAAACTAATAGATGATAAGGAAGCCCGTTTGCCTTTAATGGTTTCGAAGCCTTTGGTTAATACCATAGAAAACAAAATACTTTTTTATGCCAAAAGGGGAAGTAAAAAACAATTGGTCAAAGTTGCCCTTAATTAACAGAATTAATAAGTAAATATAGGAAATAATCCATAAATTTGGAATAAATCCTATATTGAAAAATCCAATCCATACTAAAGGTAGGGGAGCACAACAGTATATTCCCAACAAGTTTTTACAATTTGTTCACGAATCCCGGGATGATTTTCTAGAATTTTGTCGAATTGAAGGCGAAGAGGCCCATCATAAGCGAACCACTTATCTTCCCATATTTCCAAAGACCATTGTAAACAAAGTAACGAGTCCCGATGTGGGTATGAAATACTCATTGAATCCCTATCAGGGTTGCGAGCATGGATGCATTTACTGCTATGCTAGAAATACGCACGAATATTGGGGTTATGGTGCTGGTTTGGATTTTGAACAGCAGATCTTGGTAAAAAAGAATGCTCCTAAACTTCTGGAAGAAAAACTAAAAAATAAAAAATGGAAGGCAGAAACCATTGTCCTCTCTGGGAATACCGATTGTTATCAGCCTGCGGAGAAGAAATTCGAAATTACCAGAGCGTGCCTAAAGATTTTTTTAAAGTACAAACACCCGGTGGGCATAATTACGAAAAATTCGTTGGTACTGCGCGATTTGGATATCATAAAAGAACTTGCTGAAAACAATCTAATTGGCGTTAACGTATCGATAACCTCATTATCGGAAGATACGCGAAGAATTTTGGAACCGAGAACGGCTACTATAAAAAAAAGATTGGAAACCATCAATATACTTGCTGAGAATGGAATTCCCGTGAATGCAATGTTGGCCCCAATTATTCCAGGTATCAACAGCCATGAAATTATGAATATGGCAAAAGCGGTCTCAAATAATGGGGCACTTTCGTTCGTGATAATCATGGTTCGGTTGAATGGGGCCATTGGACATATTTTTACCGATTGGATTCGTAAGGCCCTTCCTCACAAAGCGGATAAGGTACTTAACTTGATCAAGTCATGTCATGGGGGTACTTTAAATGACAGTCGTATTGGTATTCGTGGTCGCGGTGAGGGAAAGATAGCCGAGCAGATCCATGATTTGGCCAGATTGGCAAAACGCACTTATTTTAAGGATAAGCAAATCCCAAAACTAAATAAAGAACTTCATGGGGTCTATAAAATAGGGCAAATGAAGTTATTTTAGAGTTCCATTTAAGAGTCTTTTTAATCAGGTTAAGTAGCTTGCCAAGCTTTACGAACTACCGTTCCATTCCTTATAAAACCGATCCAGAAAATTCAACATATAATCGTGTCTTTCCGCAGCTAATTTTTTACCGGTTTCAGTATTCATTTTACCTTTCAGCAGAAGTAGTTTTTCGTAAAAGTGATTTATAGTGGGGGTTGCTGATTTTTTGTATTCCTCTTTGGTCAGGTTCAAATTGGGCGTGATTTTTGGGTTGTACATTTCCCGATTTTTAAATCCCCCATAATTAAAGGCCCGCGCAATACCTATGGCGCCAATAGCATCTAAGCGGTCTGCATCCTGTACAATTTGAAGTTCTTTCGAATCGAACTTTTTGAGTCTATGATCGAAACTGTTTTTAAAGGAAATGTTGTCAATGATATGTATTACATGTTCAATAACATCTTGTTCCACTTTTATAGATTCTAGAAACTCCTTGGCAACTTTTGGGCCAACGCTTTCATCGCCATCATGGAACTTGGCATCGGCAATGTCATGTAGCAATGCCCCTAATGAAACTACGAGATCATCACTATCTTCACCCTCTGCAATCTGCTTGGAGTTTATAAACACACGGTGTGTGTGAAACCAGTCATGTCCACCTTCAGCGCCGTTCAATTTTTTTTGAACAAATGAGATGGTTTTGGCAATGATTTCCTGATTTTTCATTTTGGCAGATTAATTCCGGCAGTAACCTTTTCCTCTGCCATGGCAATCAATCCATCCAGTTCTCCTTGGTTTTCTATGGGTTGATGCACGTCAAAAGTTATGCGATTACCTATTCCGTATGGGAACTTGCCATAACGGAGCATTTTCCAAGAATTATTTATACTAATTGGAACGATCAATGCAGACGGAGCATTTTTCATAAGGATTCTGAGCCCGGTCGGTTGAAATTTTTTAGGAACACCATTTCTGCTCCGTGTTCCTTCAGGAAATATAACAGCACTACGATTGTATTTTTCGATATACTTTCCCAGTTTCGCTATTTGAACCAAGGCCTGCTTACTATCTTTCCTGTCGATCAATACCGATCCTCCATGTCTTAAATTGAAAGAGACACTGGGTATGCCTTTTCCCAATTCAATCTTACTTACGAATTTAGGATGGTGTTTGCGCATGAACCATATAATCGGCGGAATGTCGTTCATGCTTTGGTGGTTCAAAACTAAAATCAGAGGTCGCTCTATAGGTATATGATGTGGATTGTTGAACTCGTAAGTAGTTCCTAAAAGATGAGTACATCGGAGAAGGCATAAATTGAGTAAACTTACACTTCCTTTATGGGCCTCATAGCCAAATACATGAAAACAAATCCATTGAATGGGGTGGAATACCACCAATATCAGTCCAAAAAAAAGGAAGTAGATAACCGTAAGGGGATATGCCAAAAGTTTTTGCATGTAACAAAAATAAAAAACCGCTCTTTTTGGAGCGGTTTTATACTATCTTTTTTATTCACGATTTAACAGTACTCGTTAAAGGCCTCCGTTAAGTTCTCTGCAATTAATTCGGCGGGTCTCCCCTCAATATGATGTCGTTCGATCATATGAACCAATTCACCATCCTTGAACAAGGCCATACTTGGCGAAGAAGGAGGGAAAGGTATCATTAGATTACGGGCAGCATCAACAGCTTCGGTGTCAACACCAGCGAAAACCGTAACCGTATGGTCTGGTTTTTTAGCATTCATAAGGCTCATTTTTGCAGCGGGGCGTGCATTTGCGGCTGCGCAGCCACATACTGAGTTGACTACGACTAATGTAGTGCCCTTTTTATTAATAGCCTTTTCGACCGCTTCGGCCGTATATAATTCTTCGAACCCAGCAGAAGCTAAGTCATCTCTCATGGGTTTTACCAATTCAGCAGGATACATATATAATTTTTTTATCGATTTTTAAAAGTTGTCAAAGATAACCAATTTGTATTAGGTAATACCATGGTCTTAACTTTTCATTATCATAAGTATTGCTAGGTAAAATCATATCTTTGGCAAAAATTTAGTTAAAGTATGATCAAATGGTTCATCGCCCTTCTAGGGTATTCCATTTTTAGATTACCCGGTGCGATTATCGGTTTTTTACTCGGAAGCTTCATAGATAGCTTAAACAGCAGGGGTGGTGCTGGTACTGTTTTTCGCGATATGACCCGCCAACAGGTATCACCAGCTGATTTTGAATTGAATTTACTCTCCTTATGTTCCATAGTAATCAAGGCTGATGGCTCGGTGAGTCAGCGGGAATTGGACTATGTGCGACAGTATTTTGTGTCAACCTATGGTAAGGAAAAAGCCAATGCAATTTTTAGGACATTTAATGAGATAAACAAAAAACGTGAAATTTCTGCCCAGCGCATTTGTTCTTATTTGAACCAGCGGACCCGATATGAAGTGCGATTGCAATTGTTGCACTTTTTGTTTGGTATTGCCCAAGCAGATGGGGCCATTAGGAATCCGGAGATAAACAAAATTCGTGAAATAGCCCGATTTTTGAGAGTGGCCATACGAGACTTTGAGAGCATCATGGCCATGTTTGTGAAATCAGCGGATAATGCCTATAAAATCCTGGAGATAGATAAAACTGCTTCGAACGATGAAATAAAGAAAGCCTATCGCACCATGGCAAAAAAATATCATCCCGATCGAGTGAATACCGAAAATGAGGCCATAAAAAAGGGAGCTGAGGATAAGTTCAAGGAAGTTCAAAAAGCGTATGAACAAATTCAAAAAGAGAGGGGCATATCTTAAATTGCCCATATTGTAAAAAATGGAAGGTATCTTGTTTTATATTCAATTGGGGCTTAATCATGTACTTGACTTTGCGGCCTACGACCATATTTTGTTTTTAATTGCACTAAGCCTGCCTTTTAGCTTCAAAAGTTGGAAGAAAGTTTTGGTTTTGGTAACGGTTTTTACGATTACCCATTGTCTGTCGCTCGGGCTTTCGGTGTATGAAATCGTGGCGATGGATGTTGGTTTGATCGAATTCCTTATTCCCGTGACCATTCTTTTGACCGCAGTTTTAGACCTTTTTTATGTTAAATGGGTTCCTAAGGAAAGAAGCCTTTTTCTGCATATTTTAGCTACCGCTTTTTTTGGACTTATTCATGGTTTTGGCTTCAGTAATTATTTTAAGATGCTCATGTCTGGTGAAGATGAGAAGTTTTCACCCCTTTTGGGCTTTGCTGCTGGCATAGAAATAGCACAGATACTGATTGTCCTGGCTGTTCTTGCCTTGGCGTTCTTGTCTCAATCAATTTTTAAGATAAAACAAGTTCATTTCATAACCATTGTTTCAATTTTGGTTATTATTATTACAATACCAATGTTAATTGCTACGTTCCCTAGGTAGGTTAATGTTAAATTTAACCATATAGTTTTGTAGGGCTTTTTGAAAGCAGGTATATTAGTCCTATGCCAAAAAAGTAGTTTTTCCTCGATGAAGAAAACCAAACAAGAAAAATATGATAAAGCATATCTTAGAATGGCCCAGGAATGGGGTAAGTTATCTTTTTGTGAACGTAAACAAGTAGGAGCAATTATTGTTAAAGATCGGATGATCATCTCAGACGGTTTTAATGGCACGCCAACCGGTTTTGAGAATGATTGTGAAGATGAGGAAGGTTATACGAAATGGTATGTGCTGCATGCCGAGGCCAATGCGATTTCAAAGGTGGCTTCTTCTACGCAATCCTGTGAAGGGGCTACGCTATATATCACCCTCTCGCCTTGTAAGGAATGTAGCAAGTTGATCCACCAGTCTGGCATAAAACGTGTAGTATATAGAACTGCCTATAAAGATGTTTCTGGGTTGGAATTTCTGGAAAAGGCCGGTGTTGAACTGGTGCATATGCCCATTATCGAAGAAACAGTATTTTAAATAGACAGAAGTGTGAAGAGAAAATATGGTTACATATTGCCAACGGTTATAGCCGGCGCCCTTGCCTTGGGTGTTTTTGTCGGTGGTAAACTTCATTTCAATGATTCCCCTGAAAAGTTATTCACCACGAATTCCAAAAAAGACAAGCTCAACAGGCTTATTGATTATATAGATTATGAATATGTTGATGAGATAAATACCGATAGTATTGTAGATGTAACAGTGAACAACATTCTTGAAAAATTGGATCCCCATTCGGTGTATATACCCAAACGTGAAATGAATGAGGTCTCTGAGAACATGAAGGGCGATTTTGTAGGGATCGGTATAAATTTTTACCCTTATAAAGATACGATTTCGGTTATACGAACCGTAGAGGAAGGCCCAAGTTTTATAAAGGGAATCTTGCCTGGGGATCGTATTTTAATCGCAGACAATGACACCCTATTCGGACGAAACTTGGACAGCGATAAAATCGTGGAAACGTTAAAAGGTAAAAAGGGATCTTATGTGGAACTTACTGTCTATCGAAGAAGTGAAGACCGGACTTTTAAGGTACGTGTTAAAAGGGACGTGGTTCCCATAAAAAGTGTTGAATCCTATTTTATGATGACCCCTACCATGGGTTATATTAAGGTGAATCGTTTTGCCGAATCAACATTCAAGGAGTTTAAATCAGCACTTAAGGAACTGCGGGAAATGGGAGCAGAAAAACTTACTTTGGACTTAAGGGACAATCCTGGGGGTTATTTGGGTATTGCGGAACAAATGGCCGATGAGTTTTTGGAGGCAGGGAAATTGATACTTTTTACTAAAAACAAAAAAGGGAAAATAGATAATATATATGCTACTGATAAAGGAAGTTTTGAGGATAAGCCTATTTATGTTCTAATCAATGAGCGTTCTGCCTCGGCCAGCGAAATAATTGCTGGGGCCTTGCAGGATAATGATATTGGGACCATTGTAGGTCGTCGTTCGTTTGGAAAGGGTTTGGTGCAACGCGAAATGGAATTGGGTGATGGCTCGGCGGTTAGACTTACTGTATCACGTTATTACACGCCAACGGGTCGCAGCATACAGCGAACCTATGAAAATGGTAATAAAGATTATTACAAGCAATTCACCGATAGGTACCACAATGGTGAATTGGTTTCTGTTGACAGTATTAAAGTCGCCGACTCTTTAAAATTCACAACTCCTAAAGGCAGGGTGGTTTACGGAGGGGGCGGTATTATTCCTGATGTCTTTGTCCCAATCGGGACGAATGAGGAAGAAGCTGTTGAGAGTATGGACAGTCTTGGTTTTCTTTCCTTTTTTGTTTTTGAGTATTTAGATGAAGATCGTAAGCGTTTCAATGATATTTCCAAGGATGAGTTTATCAGAGAGTTCAAGGTAGATGATATTCTTTTTGAAAGGTTCGTTGATTATTCGGTAGACAGAGGCTTAAAAATGAATTTCTACGATTTCGAAGATCAACTTAAATTGTATTTAAAGGCTGCATTGGCAGAACAATTATTCGGGGCCAATGTCCATGCGGAAATTAAGGGCACATCGGATGCAATGCTCAAGAAAGTATTGGATTTGGATAGGCCAATGATTAGACAGGGAGAGGCTGCAACGATTGAATCGAAGAACTAGAACGAGACCGTATTCAATCCGATCGCTTTAGTTGAGAGATTGCAAAAATGCTAAATTCAAGGTTTAATCCTCTTCTATTTTTTTTTGAATCTTTCGGGATGTCATAAATATCAATAAGAGTATTATCGCGCATATCGCGGCTAAAATGCCGATAATGGCAATGATACTATTTCCTTCCAATGGATTATTGAAATCTACCAAAGTTACATTGTAAGCGATAAGTAATAGGGCCAGCAC
>JAHHKH010000377.1 GCA_018679695.1 Maribacter sp. | reverse complement strand
CCTTGGAACTCTACACGACTGGAATCAACTATTATCGGGAACATATAAAACCTACGGTTCGCATCCATTATCATATTCAGGACGGCGGACAAGTAGTTAATGTTGTCCCAGACTATTCAAAACTTTGGGTAAGGGTTCGTGATACCAAACGAAGTGGAATGATGCCTGTATATGAACAAGTTAAAAAAATGGCTGAAGGCGCGGCCATTATGGCTAATGTAGATTACAAAATATCATTGATATCGGGAATTTATGAGGTCTTGGTCAACCGTGCTGGAGGCGAGGCCATGCAAAGGAATTTAGAACTCCTTGGACCTATTTCCTATACTGCCAAGGAAACGGCTTTTGGAAAAAAAATACAGGAAGCTACAGGCAAACCCCAGGTAGGTATGGATAGTGCCATAAAACCTCTGGAAAAAACAAAAGAGAACCCAGGTGGTGGGTCTACCGATGTAGGTGATGTTAGTTGGAATGTACCCAATATAAATCTTGGTGTTACCGTTGCCCCTAAAGATACCCCATGGCATTCTTGGGCCGTAGTAGCCTGTGGAGGCATGAGTATTGGGCATAAGGGTATGGTTCATGCTGCAAAAGCTTTGGGAATGACCGCAGTTGATCTGTTCGAAAACCCCAAATTAGTGGAAAAAATAAAAGCAGAGTTTATAGAACGTAAAGGAAGTGAAAAATATGTGCCGATCGTCCCCGATGGTCCACCTCCAATTCCCGTTCGTTAACCAATAAAATTGAATTTTATGGAAAAAGAAATAGTCAAGGAGTATGTAAAAGGCGATTTTACCATTCTGTGGAAACCTAAAAAATGTATCCATGCCGCTACTTGTGTTAAAACATTGCCTGAAGTTTATGACCCAGAAGGCAAGCCTTGGATAAAACCGGAAAATGCGAGTATAGCGGAACTGAAGGCACAAATCAATGAATGTCCTTCAGGTGCCTTGAGTTACGTCCTAAAAAATGAAATTGAAAATCAAGAAAATATAGTGAACATGACAAAAATTGATATCAAATCCAATGGTCCTATTTTAGTACAGGGAACCATAGTGATTACAGACCAAAATGGAGTAGAACATAAAAAGGAAAAGACCACAGCCTTATGTCGTTGTGGCGCTTCAGGCAATAAACCATTTTGTGATGGTGAGCACAATAGGATAGGTTGGAAAGATAGCTAATGCCTAATGGTCAAGCCTAAATTTAAACCAACCTATTTTCTACCCCTGTTCATAGTTTTGGTCATTTTGGATTTGGTTACGGGAAGTCTGGAAAACGAATCCTTACGACATTTTACCAAACCGCTGATTCTTTTTTCCCTCCTTTTGTACTTTGCCTTCAATGGAAAGGGGTTGGATCGGTCAACCTACTTATTAATGTTATTGGCCTTATTCTGTTCGTGGCTAGGGGACTCGTTTTTGATGTACGATTCAATTTCTTCACATTATTTCATGTTGGGCCTTATTTCGTTCCTATTTGCCCATATCTTGTATTGTTTAGTATTTCTTAGGCGATGGAACAAAACCCCCTCAACCGCTTTCTGGGTAGTCTTACTTTTGCTGGGTCTTTATGGATCAGTTCTGTTCTTACAAATCAAAGATAATCTCGGTGGGCTTTTGATTCCTGTAATCATCTACGTTTCAGCAATTCTGTTGATGGCCCTCACAGCTTTTAATAGAAGAAATAGGGTTAGCTCCGATAGTTTTAAATTGGTCTTTATAGGTGCACTTTTTTTTGTTGCCTCTGACAGCGTATTGGCAATCAATAAGTTCTTGACAATAACTGTCCCCTACTCCCATGTACTTGTAATGGGTACATATGCTACCGCACAATTCTTGATAACAAAAGGTGTTTTAATCCAAGATGTGACCTTAAAACCAAATCCGACCTTAGCAGAAACGAGCCCAAAAATTAAAAAATAATACTGAGCCTGAAATTCAGTATTGGTTTATAAACAAGCAGACCTAGTGTTTTTCTTGTTTAGACCACTGGTCATTTTTGGTTATAGGACATAAGGAAAATGACGATTTGTTGCTAAGGCATTAACCTGAGGACATTACACCCTAGTGATCTTCGCACCAATAGCCCTTAAACGGGTATCTATGTCTTCGTAACCACGATCAATCTGTTCGATATTATGGATGGTAGAGGTGCCCTTAGCCGATAAGGCAGCGATCAATAGCGATATTCCCGCTCTAATATCTGGGGATACCATGGTGGTAGCCTTTAATGTTGACTTAAAATCATGACCAATGACAGTTGCCCTATGTGGATCACATAGAATTATTTTTGCACCCATATCTATTAATTTATCAACAAAGAACAGGCGGCTCTCAAACATCTTTTGATGAATAAGAACTTCCCCTTTGGCCTGGGTAGCCATGACGAGGATAATACTTAACAAATCGGGAGTAAGTCCGGGCCAGGGTGCATCGGCAATGGTCAGGATAGAACCGTCTATGTAATTCTGTATTTCATACCCCTCTTTATGTTGGGGAATATAAATATCATCGCCCCTTTTTTCGAGCGTAATTCCCAATTTTCGGAATACCGTTGGAATTTGTCCCAAGTCATCCCAACTTACATCCTTGACGGTAAGTTCGCTCTTGGTCATGGCAGCCAATCCGATCCAACTACCTATTTCAATCATATCGGGCAACATGGTGTGTGTTGTGCCCCCCAATGTTTCAACACCTTCTATGACCAACATATTGGAACCGATACCTGAAATTTTCGCTCCCATTCGGTTCAACATCTTACAAAGTTGTTGTAAATAAGGTTCACAGGCCGCATTGTAAATGGTGGTTTTTCCTTCCGCAAGAACAGAAGCCATAACTATATTGGCGGTTCCGGTTACCGAAGCCTCATCAAGTAGCATAAAATTACCCTTGAGTTTATCGGCTTCAACACCATAAAAATGCTCCTCTTTGTTATAACGAAATTTTGCCCCAAGATTTATAAAGCCCTCAAAATGGGTGTCCAATCTACGTCGTCCTATTTTGTCTCCTCCGGGTTTTGGAATATATCCTTTCCCAAAACGAGCCAATAAAGGACCTACAAGCATAATCGAACCCCTTAACCCCCTACCGTCTTTCTTGAACTGGTCGGACTGTAGGTAATCCAAATTAACATCATCGGCCTTGAAGGTGTAGGAACCCTTGCCTTTCTTTTGGATCTTTACCCCCAAATCCTCCAACAACGAAATGAGTTTATTGACATCCAAAATGTCAGGAATATTGTTTATCGTAACTTTTTCTGCTGTTAAGAGCACTGCACAAAGCACTTGCAATGCTTCATTTTTGGCGCCTTGTGGAGTGATTTCCCCGGATAGTCGATGACCGCCTTCAATTTTGAATGTTCCCATCTAGGATTGAGAATATTAGTAGCGCTTTTTGCCGCGATTATTACTTCTTTGACTCTTCTTCCCAGAACCACTACGCTGTGTCTTTGAAACCCTATTTTTAAGGAATTGTCCACTATCGGTTAGGGTTTCCCCATGCTTTGCAAGGTCTATTTGCCCATCACTAAGTTCAAAAAGATGCGCAAAAATGGCCTTATCATCAACAGTATCCTTGTTCCAATTCAGGTAGCACTTTTTCATATGATTGGCAATGGCGTACTCGAGACCATCTCTCATATCTCCTTTTTCCCATCCAACGGCAACATCGATCATGCGTTTGATATTATTACCATAAAAACGATATTTAGGATAATTTTGAGGGTACTCTAAAGGTTCCGGTCTTTGTTTAAGTACTTCCTTTGAGGTGATGGGAAAGGGGGATTCCACATCCAATTTAAAATCGGACATAATGAACAGTTGATCCCATAATTTGTGCTGGAAATCGGGCACATCCCTTAAATGGGGTTGTAAATTACCCATGACGCTTATAATTGCGTTGGCTACTTTGTTTCGTTCAACAGGATCTTCAATTGATACTGCATGATCCACCATTTTTTGAAAGTGGCGACCGTATTCCGGTATAATAAGCTTGGGTCGCTCAGTATTATACTCTAAGTTTTCTACTAAATTCAAATCTTAAATTTTAATGCTTAAAAAAGTGTAGGAAGTATTTCTATAACGGCTGCAAAATAATAAAATTATGCCGTATTTGCTATTTTATAAGGATATTACCCCGCCGATCTCTCCCACTTCCTTGTATTTTATGATCACCTCATCGGGATTCTTTAGATTCACCCTTATCGAAAGACTGGTATATTTACCATTTTTTGATAGTTTGGAATCGATAACGGCACCTGTGTTATCGAACACTTCATGGACCTGCTTTATCTTCTCATCATTTGTTAGTACAATGAACTTGTAAAGGTATAGTGACGGCCATTGGGTACTTTCGGCCAATTGTATTTTGAGACGATTATAAAACTCCTCTGGATTCTCTGTATTCATGGGCTTATTTTGCAGCAAAGATAAGGGTTAGTCCCCAATTTTTTAATCAATGGCTATTCATTACTTTTGCATGCATAATATAGTACTATTGAAAGGGAAGAAAATTGTAATTACGGGTGGGCCAAGTACGGGTAAGACGTCGGTTATTGAGCAGCTTGAAAAACAGGGTTTTAATTGCCTTCATGAGGTCATTCGGAGCATGACTTCAGAAGAAAAAAACCAGGATAAACCCTTGGAAATAATCTCTAATCCCATTATCTCAGTCCCGGATCCCATGAAATTCAATTTGAGGATTTTGAATGCCAGGATCGAACAATTCAAAACAGCCCAAAGAATCAATGAGGAATTATTCTTTTTTGACAGGGGAATACCCGATGTTCTGGCATATATGGATTGCTTTCAACAGCCCTATGATGACCTCTTCACCAATGCCTGCTACAATTTTCGTTATGACCGTATTTTCTTGATGCCCCCATGGGAGGATATTCATGTATCGGACGATGAACGTTATGAAACCTTTGAAGAATCATTGAATATTCATCGCTGTCTTAGAAGTTCTTATGAAAAGCATTCCTATGATGTGACCCTTGTACCCAAAGCAAGCATCACCGAAAGGGTTGAATTCATTTTAGATCATATAAACGCTGCCTAATGCACAAAGACCCGAAATTTATTTTAGAGCAGTATTGGGGTTTCGAATCATTCAAAGGATCTCAAAAGAAAATAATCGACACTATTTTATCGGAGCGCGATGTACTGGCTTTAATGCCTACCGGTGGCGGTAAATCCCTTTGTTTTCAAATTCCTGCCTTGGTAAAAGAAGGCATTTGTATCGTGGTGTCACCGCTGATCGCCTTGATCCATAACCAAGTAGATGCCTTAAAGGCAAAAGG
>JAHHKH010000353.1 GCA_018679695.1 Maribacter sp. | reverse complement strand
GTCCACAGCCCATTCATCGCCTGGATTTTGCAACCACAGGTATCCTCTTGGTGGGAAAAACGAGCAGTAGCATTCGGGAATTGAATACAATGTTCGAAGCCAAAAAAATACAGAAAACCTACTATGCCATTACCATAGGCGACATGGATACCGGAGGAAAAATCACATCCAAAATTGACGGTAAGGAATCACATTCAAAGTATAGACTGATTGAATCGGTTGCCTCAAAAAGATTCGGCAAACTCAACTTGGTTGAACTAAGGCCCCTAACGGGAAGAAGGCATCAATTGCGAAAACATTTGTCGTCTATCGGGAACCCTATATTGGGAGATAAGGATTATGGTATTGAGGAATTGATCTTGAGCGGTAAGGGTTTGTACTTACATGCCTATTCCTTAAAATTCGAACATCCATTTACAAATGAAATAGTCTACCTAAAAGATGGGATGCCTAATAGATTTAAAAAAATATTTCCTCAGGCGAAATAACATTAATGATTTTCACAACCAAGAAATACTATCAGAGTTCGATATTCATCGAATGTGCAGGACAATTTTTGATCATGTAAAGTGCATATATTCAAATAGGTAAGGATTATTGATTGGAAGTCCATTCAAATCGGTATTTTTAGAACACAATACTTATACAAGACCTAAAAGTCCAATCCACCGATCTTCATGGAAAAAAGACCCCCTTGGCATTACCTTTTGCTACTTATTTTGGCAGGGGAGTCTGTATTTATCCTACCTTTTGTGCTATCCAGGGTTTTCAGACCTACGGTTCTCGAGGTATTTGACCTGGATAATGTTCAGTTGGGTCTTTGCTTTTCAGTATATGGTATAATAGCCTTATTATCCTATCTATTTGGAGGTCCCTTGGCCGATAAGTATGCCCCTAGAAAATTAATTGCTTTGGCCCTCTGGATGACTGCCTTAGGAGGCCTTGTATATGCTACTTTTCCCAGCTTTACTGTATTAAAGATATTATATGGCTACTGGGGCTTTACGACCATTTTTTTATTCTGGGCACCAATGATCAAAGCTGCGCGAGTCTGGGGTGGAACCACTTCCCAAGGCAAGGCCTTTGGATTTTTAGACGGCGGACGTGGTTTAGTGGGTGCTCTTTTTGGAACGATGGGCGTGCTTATTTTTTCATTTTTCATTACTTCAAATATAACCGAAGTAATAGTCACCGATCGTAGATCGGCCTTTAAATACGTGATTCTGGTTTCGTCTGGTATCGTTATTCTCGTAGGCTTAATGGTATGGTTCTTTATGAAAATAGATCACAAAGTTGAAAAAGAAATCGTATTGGATAAAATCACAATAGCACAAATAAAAGAGGTATTACGTCTGCCTTCTGTAGGGTTGTTAATGATTATTATTCTATGTGCCTATGTAGGTTACAAAATAACCGATGTGTTTTCGCTATATGCCCAGGATGTTATGCTATATGACCAAGTACAATCGGCCCAAGTAGGTACTTTTTTATTATTTGTACGTCCTATCATTGGGGCGCTTATTGGGATATTGGCAGACCGCACACAGACTACCTACTGGTTGTTTATAAGTTTTGTTGTTTCATTTTTAGGAGCATTATTGTTCGCTACAGGGATTATTTCAAATACCTCAACGGCTTTGTTTTTTATATCCATATTGGTGGTGGCGACTGGAGTTTATGCTGCACGTTCACTGTACTTTGCAGTAATGGAAAGGGGACAAATACCTTTGGTTCTCACTGGTACCGCAGTTGGCCTTATATCGCTCATAGGCTTTACGCCCGATATATTTGCGGGACCTGCAATCGGGTATCTCCTAGACAATTCACCAGGAACGGTAGGGCATCAACATGTATTTTGGATGTTAGCTTTTTTTTCCTTCATTGGTGGCATAGCAGCGCTGTACTATTTCAGATTATATAGAAAGTGGAAGAAACCCTATAAGATGGAGGGTGAATAGGATTTTATGCATCATATTCTATTTGAACAAGTTTGGAATTTGCGTCGGCTAACTAAAAAACTAGAAATTGACAAATCCTAAAAAAGAGAAAGCAATCTCTTTATGATTGGTTATTTTCTGATTGCAACCTACTTGTCTCGAAATAATGACCCCCCCTTTTTGCTATCTTAGTTCTATTATAGCATGACTAACCACATAACTTAGCTACAAATCCTTGATATGCAAGAGAGCATTGAAATTACCGTTGAGAATTTAACCTTTGATTGCAGGGTTGCTGGTAACATAAGTGATGAGCTTGTTATTTTTCTCCATGGTTTTCCCGAAACTTCTTTCATGTGGAAAAGTTTAATATTGGATATTTCCCAGCTTGGATTTTATTGCATAGCCCCTAATTTAAGAGGCTATAGTAGCAAAGCCTGTCCTCCTGGAAAAAAGAATTACACATTGGATAAGTTGGCACAGGACGTTATGGGAATTGCAAAATCCATAAATCGTGGAAAATTTCACTTGGTAGGGCACGATTGGGGGGCAGGTATAGGCTGGAAAGTCACCCATGATTACCCTAATTCAATATTAAGTTGGACAGGATTATCGGTCCCTCATCTTCAGGCGTTTGGCGAAGCAATTGTAAAAGATGGCGAACAAAAAAAAATGAGCCGATACATCAAATCGTTTCAATGGCCTTTTCTACCGGAAAAAATGATAAGAAAGAATGATTTTAAATTGTTTAAAAAGT
>JAHHKH010000339.1 GCA_018679695.1 Maribacter sp. | reverse complement strand
CACTATTATAGAATATATGTTCTGGAGCGGCGTGCATAAATGTCTCTACTGTGGTCGATTCATAGAGTGTGGTATCGAACATGAATTCGCGTATGTCATCCAATAAAACGATTCCTAAAAGGGCCTTGTTGTCATCAACTACTGGAAAAATATTCCGCGTGGATTTTGCAACCGATTTATGAAGCATTTCGCCTAGAGTAGTTTCTGGGTGTACCCATTTAAAATTTTTTTCTATCACATCATCCAGTTGCATTAAAGTTAAAACTGTTTGGTCCTTGTCATGGGTCAATAAAGCTCCTCTTTGGGCCAATTCCCGGGTATAAATAGTGTAATCAACGGCATTTTTCGTGATTAAATAGGAAATTGAAGCCGTAATCATCAATGGAACGAATAATTCATAGCCTCCGGTAATTTCGGCAATTAGGAAAATTGCCGTCAATGGTGCATGGATTACACCTGCAATCAAGCCAGCCATACCTATAAGGGTGAAATTACTTTCCGAGACATTAAATCCTAATCCAATATTGTTGATGACTTTAGCGAACATATTGCCTAAGGCACTACCCATTACCATGGTGGGGATAAAAATACCCCCTGCTCCACCCGCAGCGAAGGTTGTTGTTGTAGCAATGGCCTTAAACACAGTAATACTTAAAAGTAATAGAATAACCACCCAAATATTGTCTGTATAGGCATTAAAGGGGGTTTCCCCCAATGCCTTAAGATGATCACCTTCCAGTAGGTTATTGATAAAACCGAAACCTTCACCGTAAAGGGCAGGGATAAAATAGAGCATGGCGCCAATAGCCAAACCGCCAATCAACAATCGGTATTTTGGGCTTTTGAAAGGCTTGAATAAATTGAGTATGGCAAAATACATCTTCGTAAAATAGATAGAAGCGAAAGCAGTACCCACGCCTAAAGCAACATAGAATAATGTGTCTTTGATCTTAAAAGTATGTATTACACTAAAATCAAAAAGCACCTCATTCCCTAAGAAGAAATAGGAGGTTAGTACTCCTGAAATGGATGCCAACAACAACGGCAGCATTGAGATCATGGTCAAATCCAAGCTAAATACTTCCACAGCGAATATGATGGCAGCGATTGGTGATTGAAAAATCGAGGCAATGGCTCCTGCCGAGGCACAGGCAATCAATAAAGATCGGGTCTTGGCATTTACATGGAACAACCCTCCCAAATTTGAACTAATTGCTGATCCCGAAGCTACTGCAGGACCCAATAATCCCGTTGAACCACCAAAACCTACTGTAAGAGGAGCGGTAATCAAGGGAGTCCATATTTTTTTTAATGGAATGATCCCTTTTCTTTTTGAAAGTGCGAACAGTATTGATGAAATTGCATGTTGTAATTTTTCCTTATGGACATACTTAACGTAGAGATATACCAAGGTAAGTCCAATAATAGGTAGTATAAAGTGCAGCTCGTTGCCAGAGAGCACAATGCCCTTTTCTGTCAAGGATTCGATAAAATAGGTGATATTCTTTAGGGTTACAGCGGCTAAACCTGCCAAAAAACCAACGACCACACTCATGATATGGGTAAAGGTCTTGTTCGAGATATGTTTATACCTCCATTTAAGGAAACGTGTGAAGTATGTGTTTAACCTATTTGGCATTTTGATATCTAAAAGTATTAAAAAATCCCGCTGTTAAGCGGGATTTATTCTAAGACTGTATATCCAATTTTAAATTAAGTTCCTTTAATTGATCTTCATCAATTGGCGATGGAGCATCAATCATGACATCGCGACCACTGTTATTTTTTGGGAAAGCAATAAAATCACGAATTGTTTCTTGACCGCCAAGAATTGAAACCAAACGGTCTAGACCAAATGCGATACCCCCATGAGGGGGAGCACCGTATTGAAAGGCATCCATTAAGAAGCCAAATTGCGCTTTCGCCTCTTCTGGGGAAAAGCCCAAATGCTTGAACATGGTACTTTGAATATCCTTATCATGTATTCTAATAGAACCACCTCCAATTTCATTACCGTTTAAGACCAAATCATAAGCATTGGCTTTTACCTTACCTGGATCGGTCTCCAATAGCTCCATCTGACCGGGTTTTGGAGAGGTAAATGGGTGGTGCATCGCATGATATCGACCTGTTTCCTCATCTAATTCCAATAAGGGAAAATCAACTACCCAAAGCGGGGCGAATACATCTTTTTTTCGAAGCCCCAATCGTTCCGCCATTTCCATCCTTAGGGCGCTTAATTGTGTCCTCGTCTGATCTGTATCTCCCGATAAAACGCAAATCAGGTCACCAGGTTTGGCAGCTGTAGCCTTGGCCCAATTGGCCAAATCCAATTGGCCATAAAATTTATCAACTGAAGATTTGAAGGTACCATCTTCATTGCACTTTACATATACCATTCCTTTAGCCCCTACCTGTGGTCTGCGCACCCAATCTACTAGTGCATCCAATTCCTTTCTCGAATACGATGCAACCCCTGGTACAGCGATGCCTACAACCAAATCAGCTGCATTGAAAACCTTGAAATCCTTGTGTTGGGCAACGGCATTTAGCTCACCAAATTCCATTCCAAAACGAATATCGGGTTTGTCATTGCCGTATTTGGCCATGGCCTCATCAAAGGTCATTCTTGGGAATGCTACGGTTTCTACCCCTTTGATTTCCTTTAACAGATGCCGGGTCAATCCTTCAAAGGCATTTAAAATATCCTCTTGCCCAACAAAGGCCATTTCACAATCTATCTGTGTAAATTCAGGTTGCCTATCGGCACGAAGGTCTTCATCCCTAAAGCATTTCACTATTTGGAAATACTTGTCCATACCCCCGACCATTAGCAATTGTTTAAAGGTTTGTGGGGATTGGGGCAGGGCGTAAAATTGTCCTTGGTTCATCCTACTGGGAACTACAAAATCACGGGCACCTTCGGGTGTTGATTTTATGAGATACGGCGTTTCAATTTCAATAAAGCCTTCTTTTGAAAGGTAATTACGAACTTCCATAGTCACTTTACTCCTGAAAATCAAATTCTCCTTGACAGGATTTCTTCGAATATCCAAATAGCGATATTTCATTCGTAGATCCTCCCCACCATCGGTTTGATCTTCGATGGTAAATGGAGGTGTTTTCGAGGGGTTCAATAGGTTTAGTTCCTGTACCAAAACCTCTATATCCCCAGTAGGGATATTGGAGTTTTTGGAAGTTCTTTCAATAACCTTTCCCTTGACCTGCAATACAAATTCACGCCCTAGGTTTCTAGCTTGCTCCAATAGTTCTTTAGAAGATCTTTCCTCATCGAATATTAATTGGGTTATGCCATAGCGATCCCGTAAATCTACCCAGACTACAAATCCCTTATCCCTGGTTTTTTGTACCCAGCCGGCCAAAGTGACTTCATTGTTAATGTGTGATTCCCTTAATTCCCCACAGGAGTGACTTCTATACATGTATTGGTAGTTTTTAAGAACGCAAATTTAAGAAGTATTACTAAGTATTGACCAAAATAAAAGAAGACATTCAACTTTAAGGAGCAGGAATGTCTTCTATTCGATTATTGGACATGAAAAATCAAGCCGCTTTTTCCAGTTTTTCAGCTACTGTTTTTACATTGCCCTTACTTCGCCATCTTTTAACTGCAATCTTCATCCTATAGGTAATATTGAATAGGACGGGAACTATAATCAGTGTTAGAAAGGTAGCAACAATAAGCCCATAAATCACTGTCCATGCCAAGGGTCCCCAGAAAACAACATTGTCACCTCCGAAATAAATATTCGGATTGAAGTTGGTAAACAGTGAAAAGAAATCAATGTTCAATCCAATTGCAAGGGGAATGAGGCCCAGTACTGTCGTAATTGCCGTTAGCAAAACAGGTCGAAGTCGTGCCTTACCTCCTTTGACAATCGCCTCAGTCATATCTTCTTTGGATAAGAGATCTCCATCTTGTAGACCCAATGCCAACATTTTACGATCAATAAGAATCTGTGTATAATCCAACAGCACTACACCATTGTTCACCACGATTCCTGCCAATGAGATAATACCCATCATGGTCATCATGATCACAAAGGGCTTACCGGTTATCATTAAGCCACCAAAGACCCCGATAAAACTCAAAAATATGGCAATCATTATAATGATAGGTTTAGAAATCCCGCTGAATTGGAATATTAGTATCAAGAAAATCAAGCCCAATCCCGAAAAGAATGCCCCTACCAAAAACTGCATTTGTTTATTCTGTTCTTCAATTTGACCGGTAAAGTCAATTTTAATATCAGGGGGAAGGTTTTTAAAATCCTCCATTTCTTTTTGGATTTCAGTCACTATGGCCCCGGCATCACTAAAACCTGGTTTCAATTGTGAATAGACCGTAACTACCCGTTCATTGTCCTTATGTTTAATGGCGCTGAATGAGGATGTGTTTCGTTGTGATGCAACAGCGGAAACTGGAATTTCCTTAATTTGGCCGCTTGCCTGATCTCTAAAGATGATATTCTGATTGAACAATGCACTTGTATTATAGCGTAGATCTTCATTGAAGCGGACATTTATGTCATAATCGTCCCCTTCTTTTTTGTAGATTCCCGCTTTTTCCCCGAATAAGGAGCGTCTTAATTGTAAACCAACCTGCCCTACAGACACACCCAACTCGCCCGCTTTTTCCCGATCAACTACAACTTCCATCGCAGGTTTACTCTTGTTCACATCAATTTTCAATTCTTCAATTCCCGCTATGTTCTTGCTATTGATGTAATTGCGCATATCTTCGGCTGTATTGATCAATTCGTCATAATCCTTTCCTTCCAATTCAATATTTATGGGATAGCCAGCAGGTGGGCCATTGGCCTCTTTTTCAACAGAAATCGCCACCCCGGGGTATATACCGCTTAAAGCATCTTGAATATTCTGCCTTAATTCCTCGGTATCCAACCCACCACGGTATTTATATTCGCGCATGGAAAGTGTGATTTTACCACGATGTGGCATTTCTGCAGCCGACCCACTATCCGTAAATGGATTTCCGGCCCCTTCACCTACTTGTGAGACTGCCGATTCTACCAAGAAATTAAAATCACCCTTTTTGTATTTGTCCTGGTTCATGACCTCATAGACGCGTTTTTCAATGTCTAGGGTCAGCTGATTGGTCTTTTCTATTGAAGTACCTTGAGGGTATTCTATATAGGCATAGATTTCATTGGGTTTATTGTCAGGAAAAAATTCCACTTTGGTCCTACCGCTACCCAGTGACATTCCAAAGAGCATAAATACGACAATCAATAATAAAACCGTAAGACCAATGTACCAATAGACATTACCACGGCTTAAGGCACCTTTCAATTGTGCTTCATACGCATTTTCCAAACGTGTCATTACCACTCGTTGAAACTGAACCGCGGCTCCTTTTATCACATATTTATAGATCCAAAATAGAATTGCAGTAATGATCATCAAAGAACCAAGTCCTCTTACAGGACCACCAACAATAAGAATGAAAAGGCCAAACCCGCCTAAGATAATACTTAGTCGAATGAGTTGTTTCAGGGTCAATTCTTTTTCCCCGATTTCCATAAAACGGGACACCAACATGGAGTTCATAAAAATGGCAACGAAAAGGGAAGATCCTAAAACTACAGATAAGGTAATTGGAAAATAGATCATAAATTGGCCAAAAATCCCAGGCCATAGTCCGAGGGGCACGAATGCTGCCACTGTTGTAGTAGTAGAGATGATAATAGGGAAGGCAATTTCCCCTATTCCCTTTTTTGTTGCCTCAATTCGTGACATCCCTTCTTGATCCATAAGACGATATACATTCTCAACGACCACGATACCATTATCCACTAACATCCCCAGACCCATAATCATACCAAATAGGATCATGGTATTCAAAGTAAAGCTCATGCCGTCGACAAAGGCGCCTAAATAGTTCAAAATCATAAACGACATGAACATTGACATGGGAATTGCAAACCCTACGAAAAGTGCATTGCGAAAACCTAGGAAGAACATCAGGACTGTAACTACCAATATAATCCCAAAAATGATGTTGTTCACCAAATCATCGACTTGGTTCAATGTACGTGTAGAAGAATCATTTGCAATTGAAATTTTTAAATCAGCAGGATAATAATTCTCTAATTGGTCCTTTACGAGTGCCTTTATCTTATCTGCGGCAGATATGGCATTTTGACCGGCCCGTTTTTTAATATCGAGCATAACAACACTCTCGCCAAACTCCCTTGCATAGGTGGTTTTATCTTCTTCAGAAAAGGTTATTTCGGCAATATCCTTTAAATAGACCGCACCATTTTCCGATTTAACGACGAAATCTTCCAATTCTTTCGGTTCTTCAACCTCGCCGATTATTCGAATAGTACGGCGTTGTCCACCAGTTTTCAAATTCCCTGCGGACATTGTGGTGTTGCCATTGCCAATGGCATTGATCACATCTTGGAAACTGACTTGGGCGGCCATCATTTTATGGATATCAACAGCCACTTCGACCTCTTTTTCCTGTGCACCACGTATATCGGCTTCCTTAATTTCAGGAAGATCTTCGATTTCATCTTGAAGATGTTCCGCAAATTCCTTTAGTTTTTCTACAGGATAATCCCCAGTGAAATTCACGTTCATAATGGGGAACGATTCAGAGATGTTCAAATCAAATACGTTAGGTTCAACTTTGGCATTGTTGAAAGTCGGCCAGTCCTCACTCGCCTTTTCACTGTCAACCTCGTCTTTAACCTCTTGTTTGGCCTCTTCAACTGTGATTTCCTCATTGAATTCAACGGTAATGATCGAGTAATCTTCTTGCGATGTGGAGACAATTTCGACAACATTGCTAATTCCCTTTAAGCGATCCTCTAGTGGATCGGTTATCAATCGTTCTACATCTTCGGCAGTGTTTCCCGGATAGGGAGTACTAACATAAATCTTGGTTTCTACAATTTCAGGAAAATCCTCCCTTGGCATCGAGAAATAGGATTTAAGTCCAATGTACAGGAAAATAGCGATCATAACATAGATGACCGAAGGATTGTCTACCGCCCAGGATGAAAGTCGAAATTCCTTATTGGCGTTTTTCAGCTGTTTGCTCATATTACTAACGTCTTTTATTTAAGGATTTTTACTTTTTGACCGTCTTTTACGGTTCTTGCACCTTCTTTTACAATATAATTTCCATCGCTTATACCTGAAAGTACTTCAATATATCCGTCTTGGGTTTTCCCGGTAGTGATAATACTTCGGGTAACAACGGCTTCATTGTCATCATTGGTTTCGGAACAAACATAGGCGTATTGATCACCGGTGGCATTCTCGGAGATGATACTTTGGGGGATAAGAATTGCACTTTCATTTGAATAATCATTAAGCCTAACTCTAGCCGTAAGGT
>JAHHKH010000329.1 GCA_018679695.1 Maribacter sp. | reverse complement strand
CAACCGATACCGAGTATGACTGGGGTTGGTATTCCAGGTTGGTTGGCGCCCAATTCCTGAGCCATCCTGCGGGGACACCAAATTCCGATTTCATCATTCTTGATAATTCATTTATTGCCACCAAGCACTTTACGGACTCTATTTGGAACAGGAATGACGAACTCTATAATTTCAAAAACCTTAATACTGATGTGAATGTTCTGATAACAGTCGATGAAAGCACTTATGAAGGCGGCGAAAATGGGGATTTTCATCCTATGAGTTGGTATCATGAATATGATGGTGGCAGGGCGTTCTATACCGCTGCAGGCCATACTGATGAGAGTTTTGCCGAAGATAAATTCATGAAACATGTTTTGGGTGGTATTCAATACGCAATTGGGGAGAATCTAAAGTTGGACTATAGTAAGGCAACTTCACAGATTCCACCCGAAATTGACCGTTTTTCTCTAGTGACATTGACCGAAGGCCGGTTTTTTGAACCCACTGAGATGACGGTCTTACCTAACAACGATGTTTTGATAGCCCAACGTAGGGGAGAAGTAATGTACTATAATGCTGCAACAAAAGAATTAACAGAAGTCGCAAAACTTGATGTATATCATAAAACCCTGAACACCCCTGGGGTAAATGCTGAAGAGGGTTTGATGGGACTTCAAAAAGATCCTAATTTTGCTGAAAACCATTGGATTTATCTCTATTACAGTCCAACTGGTGATGAATGGGTAAACCGTTTATCACGTTTTAAATTCAAGGATGGGGTATTTGATTTGAATTCCGAACAAGTTATATTGGATGTTGATAGCCAGAGGGAAATTTGTTGCCATACAGGAGGATCAATCGCTTTTGGTCCCGATGATCTGTTATATCTGTCCACCGGGGATAACACCACACCTTTTGATGAGAAAGGTGTCAAATATGTAAACAACGGTTTTGCTCCCCTTAATGATATTCCAGGAAAAGAGCAATACGATGCCCGTCGGTCCTCTGGTAACACTAATGACCTTAGAGGAAAGATCATGAGAATCAAAGTCAATGAGGATGGATCTTATGATATTCCCAATGGCAATCTCTTCCCTTTGGGAACCGAAAAAACCCGACCTGAGATTTATACTATGGGACATCGGAACCCATATCGAATCTCTGTTGATATGAAAAAAGGGTATTTGTATTGGGGTGATGTTGGCCCCGATGCTGGCAAGGATGATTTAGCCAATCGTGGTCCACGGGGTCATGATGAAATGAACCAAGCCCGAGAAGCTGGTAATTTTGGCTGGCCGTTATTTATAGCGAATAACAAACCCTATAAAGATTATGACTATGAAACCGGCGAATCTGGTGCGGATTTCGACCCAGAAAGGCCGATCAATGATTCTAAAAACAATACCGGACTTCAAGAATTACCTCCTTCACACGGTGCATTCATATACTACCCTTATGCTGAAACTCCCGATTTTCCGCAAGTGGGTACCGGCGGTAGAAATGCCATGGCAGGCCCAACCTATTATTCTGATCTGTATCTGAATGGTGGTGGATTACCCGCTTACTACGATGAAAAAGTAATTGTCTATGATTGGATGCGTGGATGGATGAAAGCCGTTACGCTTTTTAAAGATGGAACCTTCAATAAAATGGAACCTTTTGCATCGGAAATAAAGGTCAATAGCTTAATTGATATGGAGATGGGACCCGATGGTCGGGTATATTTATTGGAATATGGCAGTGGGTGGTATCAGCAAAATAAGGATTCCAGACTTGGTTATATTGAGTATAACGGAGGTAATAGGCCCCCGGTCATTACCAATATTTCAGTTGATAGAACGTCTGGGAAGTTGCCACTTACCATAAACGCGAAAGTTGAAGCTACTGATCGTGAAAATGACCCGATACGTTTTGTTTGGGACTTTGGTAATGGAGAAACCAATGAAACAAATTTACCAGAAGTCTCGTATACCTATACAGATGCAGGTGATTACGCCATTTCTGTTCAGGTCAAGGATGATAAGAATGAATTTGCAAAAAGCGGCATAGTACCAGTTGTTTCCGGTAACACGAGACCAGAGGTAACTGTTGACCTTAGCGGAGGAAACTCAACATTCTTCATTAA
>JAHHKH010000303.1 GCA_018679695.1 Maribacter sp. | reverse complement strand
GATCAAGGGTTGATTTACGGTCAATGCCCATTTAAAACGTGTATAACTATGATGGTGACTATCAGCAATGTGATGAACCAGTTGCTTAACCGTCCACCCACCAGGTCGATAAGGAGTTTCCAATTGATCGTCAGATAAATGCTTTACCAAATTCCCAAGGGTTATCGGTAACTCCTCTAATATCTTGATCCAATCTGCAATTATCCCTCTTGTTACTTGCTTTGGATACTTAAAATGTCCTATCGGATATTGTAATTCTTTAAGATTGTTCTCCATAGTTTAAAAATAGAAAAATTAATACAGTTTTAACCTTCCCCCAATAGCTAAAAATTGCTTAAACCCTTAATTTTATAACTAAAATAGTAGCAATTTAAAAACATAAAAATGGCAGCAATTAGATTAGGTGACATAGCCCCGGATTTTACCGCGGAAAGTTCAATGGGAACAATTAATTTTTACGATTATTTAGGGGATAGTTGGGGAATTCTTTTCTCGCACCCGGCCGATTTCACACCAGTATGTACGACCGAACTTGGCACAGCGGCCAAATTCAAAAATGAATTTGATAAACGCAATGTGAAAATGTTGGCTCTAAGTGTCGATGGCACCGAATCACATAAGGAATGGATAAAAGACATCAACGAGGTACAGAATACTTCTGTCAATTTTCCCATTATAGCCGATGAGGACAAAAAAGTATCGGATTTATATGATATGATCCATCCAAAAGCCGATAATAATTTAACGGTGCGTTCCGTATTCGTTATCGCTCCTGATAAAACCGTAAAATTAACGCTCACATATCCGGCTTCAACAGGTCGTAATTTTTATGAATTGTTACGGATTATTGATTCCTTACAATTGACCGCATATCATAAAGTTGCCACCCCGGCGAATTGGGAGCAAGGTCAAGACGTTGTTGTAAGCCCAGCGATACCAACAAATGAAGCAAGGGAGATGTTCGAAAAGGGCGTTGAGGAAATTAAACCTTATTTGAGAATGACACCAGATCCAACGGCTTGATCCTTATTCAGGACGGTTCTATAAAAAGCCTTCGAATGTTAGACTCTTAGGAATAGGAAAAAGCTTAACGTAAAGATAACTTACGAATTATCATATGATTAAATATATAAATCCTACATTTGCACTTTAATTAATATTTAAATTTTTATTATGAGTAAAGGAACAGTTAAATTCTTCAATGATTCCAAAGGTTATGGTTTCATCACTGAAGATGGTTCGAACGAAGATCATTTTGTACACATTTCTGGCTTAATCGACGAAGTTCGAGAAGGTGATGTTGTGGAATTTGAACTACAACAAGGTAAAAAAGGATTGAACGCCGTTAATGTGAAGGTAGTTGACTAGGTAACGATTTTAACTTTTTTATACAAACCCCCGATGATGTTCATTGGGGGTTTTTATTTCAGGATTATTCTTACTTTGATTAATTATTTTATATTTTTGTTTAATGTTTTGCGCAACCATTGACCTATTTGGGACTCATTAGTTAAACAGAACGAAATTCCCCTATCACAAGTAACCAATCAATTTATGTTAACTTTTTTAGTTATTTTATTCTTGCTCCTTTTTATCAATATCATGCTTTTACTGCTAAGTGCAAGAGACGCAAAAAACTCTTAGCGGGCAACAGGCTTATTGTTTATAAGTAGGGTATTTCGGGTTTGAGGTGTTTTACAATAAATATGATGTGAACCCTTAATCTATATGCTTATGCCTTCATTTTTTGCCATTTTACTTGCTCTGGTATTGATTAATATTGTTTTATTCATCGCAAGTTTAGGACAACGAACAAAAAAATAACCATTTATGGTACCAACAAAAAGCCCTAGCAAATTGCTAAGGCTAAATAGTTGTTGTTTAAGAATAGTACTATTTGATTCCCATCAATTCAACATCGAATATTAAGGTTGCATTTGGTGGTATAACACCCCCTGCTCCCGCATTACCATAACCCAAATTCGAAGGAATAACAAATCGCGCCTTGTCCCCGACTTGGAGAAGGGAAATGCCTTCGTCCCATCCAGAAATCACTTGACCAACACCCAATTGAAAATCTATTGGTTGATTACGTTTATATGAAGAGTCAAAAACTTGACCATTAAGCAATGAGCCTTCGTAGTGAACGGAAACTGTTTGTTCGGCTTTAGCACTGGGACCATCCCCTTTCTGAATTATTTTGTATCTAAGTCCACTTTCGGTAACTTCAAAACCCGCAGCTACCTTATCCAATTCGGCGGCTTGTTTCGCCTTTTCATCAGCCAATCTTTTTTCCCTGGAACTTTCAAAAGTTTTAAAAGATTCCAAGGCATCCCATTTTTCAGCTTCGATTCCTACCCTTACGATCTCTAAACTTTCGATCACATCGGATTGCGCGATAGCATCAACTACCTCTTGCCCTGACTCTACATGGCCAAAAACGGTATGCTTATTATCTAACCATGGAGTAGGTACATGGGTAATGAAAAATTGACTTCCATTGGTTCCCGGACCGGCATTCGCCATTGATAACACACCAGGGCCATCGTGGGTCAATTCGGGATGAAATTCATCGTCGAATTTATATCCCGGATCTCCAGTTCCTGTTCCTAAAGGACAACCCCCTTGAATCATGAAATCTGGAATTACCCTATGAAATTTTAGACCATTGTAATAAGGCTCACCTGCACTTTTTACCTTATTATCGAGCTTACCTTCGGCCAAAGCGACAAAGTTACCAACTGTTCCCGGTGTTTTGTCATGTGTAAGTTTTACAAGTATTTCCCCTTTAGAGGTATTGAATTTTGCGTAGATTCCTTGTTGCATTTTTAGCTATTATTAGTGAGCCGCAAAGATAAGTAATTTTGTTAGTTGATTTAACTAACAATCAACCTTTGATTTTTGGGGATTTTACGATACCGTATTTATCAAATAGATAAATTAGACTTGTCATTGACGCTGCCCCAAGTTCCAATTCCCTTTTGTTCACATGCTCAAACGTATCATTTGCTGCATGGTGATGGTCAAAATATCGCTGTGAATCGGGTCGTAGTCCAGCCAAGACCATACCATCATTTTTGAGTGGCCCAATATCGGCACCACTTCCACCCCGTACAAAGACATGGATCAGATAAGGTTCAAATAATTTTTTCCAACTTTGTACCAGTTCAAAATTGGAATCCGAACAATCAAATGAAAATCCCCTAGGGGTGAAACCGCCAGCATCACTTTCTAACGCAAAGACATGGTTTTCACCATTTTTCTTTGCCTCCTGGGCGTATTTATTTCCTCCTCGCAGTCCGTTTTCCTCATTCATGAATAATACAACCCTAATAGTACGCTGAGGTCTATAGCCACTTTCTTTTAGGAGTCTTAGTACATCCATACTCTGAACGCATCCTGCCCCGTCATCATGTGAACCATCGCCTAGGTCCCAGGAATCCAGATGTCCTCCCACAACCATGATCTCGTCAGGATACTTACTACCCCGAATTTCCCCTATGACATTAAATGATTCAACATCATCGAATGATTTACAATTCTGCTTAAAGTAGAATTTGGTATTTGGACTCAGCTTTAAAGTAGTGCTCAAGAGTTCTGCGCCATTCGTACTAATAGCAGCCGCAGGTATACGTTCAGATAGGGTTGTATTGCCATAACCCATAGAACCTGTATGTGGAAAGTCGTCCAATCTCAAATTCATTGAACGGACAATTACACCTACAGCACCAAATTTAGCTGCCTCGGCCGCACCTGAATATCGCTGGTCCACGCAACCTGAATAGGATTGGAAGGTACTAATGAGGGTCGGATCCATTGGCCTATTGTAAAAAACGATCTTACCTGCAATATTTTCTTTGCCCAGGCTTGTTAATTCCTCGATTCCATTCACCTCAACTATGCCTGCTTTTATTCCTCCCAACGGTGTGGCTACAGAACCACCCAGGGCACAAATGGGAACATCACTGGTAATACCCGGTGCAGTTTCTATATACGCAAACTCTGGTGTGCCTCGTACCCATTTTGGTACCATCACCGGTTGTAACCAAACCCGGTCAATACCCAAGGAATCCAATTGCGATTTTGTGTATTCCACAGCTTGCTGTGCCTGGACCGAACCCGAAAGTCTACCCCCAATTTGGTTTGACAAGTAGTTGAGCCAATCATAGGCTTTACCCTTGGTCAACGCCGCATCATAAATTGCCTTTATTTGCTTCTCATCATCGGATTGTGCATATCCTTGAAAGCACATCATCAAGATCAGTAGGGAAATTTTAATAAACCTCATTCGTTTTCCAATTGTTGATTATAGGTTTCTAAATTAGCCTTAATTTCATCATCGAGTTGTGGTTCGGCGATATCTTTGTATTTTTTTAACTCTTCTAGCAATATTCGGGCGACTATTAATCTAGCCCCCTTTTTATTATCTGCTGGAATTACATACCATGGTGCATGTGGTTTGGTAGTATTCTTGATGGCTTCCTCATAACACTGCTGGTATCCGTTCCATAACTTCCTTTCCTTTAAATCACCAGGGGAGAATTTCCAATGCTTCTGTTTCAATCGCAATCTTCGAAGTAATCGCTGTCTTTGCTCTTCTTTGGAAAGGTGAAGAAAAAATTTAAAGATAATCGTACCATTCTCTGCAATGTGCTTTTCGAAATTATTGATCTGATCAAAACGCTTATCCCAAAACCCTTGGTCAATATCGTCCACGCTATGTACTCCAGGAATATTCTCACCTAAGATATATTCGGGATGGACACGGGTAACCAAAACATTTTCGTAATGTGTGCGATTAAAAATACCAAACTTACCTTTGGCCGGTAGGGCAATATAGTGCCTCCATATATAATCATGTTTGAGCTCTAACGCTGTAGGCACCTTAAAACTATGGACAACCACACCACGAACGTTGAAATCCTTGAAAACTTCGCGTATTAGGCTATCCTTACCAGCAGTATCCATGCCTTGTAAACAGACTAAAACGCTATATTTCCCATGGGCGTATAAGATGTCTTGAAACTCCCCCAGTTTCCTTCGAACCTTTTCCAAATCATTTTTCAACTCCTTATCGGTGGCGCCAAAATTCTCAAAAGTTGGGATTTTCCCAAGATTTAGGTCCCTTTGTGCCATATATGATGCTGTATCTATATTATTCATGGCTTGAATATATAATAATTTTATCGTTGAAATACTTGATATGTTAAAAAAAATGCCCGTTTAACTGAACGAAAACCCACTTTAACTAAAATACAGTAAACATCCTGCGTCCTATCGAAAAAAATGGGTTTGAAAGCCAACTATAGGTAATTTTACCCCGTAAGATTCCCAAATTTTACATCAAACAAAATACCTGCTTTATGAAGAACTATTACCCAGTAACTATAGTTTTTTTGGTCTTCCTTTTTTCTTCTTTCAAGGTAGATAAGGCATGTGACTATGCCGGTTCCAACATTAATTATGTCAAGACCCAAACTGAAAAGGCCATTACCATGGACGATATTAATATAGCGCGGTATTATGCCTATAAAGCATTGAACGCTATTGAAAAATCAAAAAATCAACTCAAGGAATGTGGTTGCGAATATGCGGCTGAAAGCATTGCACAAGGGCTTTTTAACCTCAAATTGGCAACAAAGGCAACTTCTTTGAATAGCACCCGTATTTTATTGAACAGGGCACTGGAAAATACGTTAGGAGGAATTGAATCCTTAGAAGAACACGAGTTACATGATAGTAAGTACGGTAGTAACCTTCTAGCCATGAATACGGTAGTTTCTAAAAAGGAGTTGACCTCATTGAAGAAACCTGGCAAAAAGGAATTAGAAAAAAAAATTGATATCTCCTTGGAAAAATACCGGAAATCCCTCGATAAAATAGTCAATTCAGTCGATTGTAAAGAGGCTAGGGCCTTTGCTCAAAACATCTACACACATTGTGAACAGCAATTGCTGAAGTCCAATCTTACGGAAGGTAAAAAATACTACAACCTTAAAACCAAGGAAATTACGGCAGAAGCTTTGGAGCAGCTCAAGCAATGTAACTAGTGAGTATTTATTTGCTAGCAAAAAGCTTTACGTCTTCTTCGGTAACTTCTTGGCCTCCAAGAATAATCAAGCGCTCAACAACGTTTCTCAATTCACGGATATTTCCCGTCCAATCGTAGCTTTTGAGAAGCTTTATTGCGCCTTTAGAAAATTCTTTAGGGGCTATCCCCTGTTCATCCGCTATCTTCCTGGCAAAATGGTTAATCAGTAAAGGGATATCAGTCCTCCTGTCATTTAAGGCAGGAACATTAATCAAAATCACCGCTAGACGATGATATAGATCTTCCCTGAACTTTTTTTCCTCAATTTCCTTGGAAAGGTCTTTATTGGTCGCTGCGATTACCCGCACATCTACCTTTATGTCCTTATCCGACCCGACCCTCGAAATCTTATTTTCCTGTAAAGCCCGTAATACCTTTGCCTGGGCCGATAGGCTCATATCCCCGATTTCATCCAAAAATAGGGTTCCTTTATTTGCTGTCTCAAATTTACCCGCCCTATCCTTCACTGCAGAGGTAAATGCACCTTTCACATGACCGAACAACTCACTTTCTATTAATTCTGAAGGTATTGCCGCGCAATTCACTTCTATAAAAGGAGCGGAACTTCTGGGACTTTTTTCATGTATCCAATGGGCGACCAATTCCTTTCCCGTTCCATTCGCCCCGGTTATCAATACACGGGCATCGGTTGGAGCGACTTTTTCTATGATATCCTTTATTGCATTGATCTCCGTACTCTCGCCGATCATTTCATAATTCTTACTAACCTTTTTCTTCAAGATCTTATTCTCGATAACCAACTCCTTACGGTCCAAGGCATTGCGAACGGTGGTCAATAGACGATTTAAATCGGGTGGTTTTGATATATAATCAAACGCGCCTAAACGCATGGTATTTACAGCTGTTTCCAAGTCGCCATGACCGGAAATCATTATAAACGGAATCTCTGGCTTTATTTTACCGGAAGCTTCAAGAACCTCAACACCATCCATTTTTGGCATTTTTATATCACATAATACCAAATCATAGTCGTTATTTTTAATAGCTTCCAACCCTCTTAGACCATCTTCAGCTTCTTCGACTTGATAAGATTCGCTCTCCTCTGAAAGAATTTTGACCAAAACCCTTCGTATGGCCGATTCATCTTCTACTACCAATATCTTTGACATAGTGCAATTTTTAAATTCCTATCCTGAAACCAGTTCTAAAATAAAAACTAGGTTCATCATTTAATGTAAAAATATCATTTCTATCCGTATCCCGCAGAACACCTTCTTGAAATAATGTATGACCCGCGTAACCGTAAAACGACATATTTTTTGTTATGTTATATTGATATCCTAATGTAAACAGGGCTGCTGAAGTAGATATAGACGAGGCAATGGCCGTATCCGGTAGGACAAGATTGTTCTGAAGATTAACAAAATAACCATCCAATATAAACTCTGCCTGTATCATCTGGTTGTCTTTAAAGTGGTACTTTAATCCTGTTTTTGGTACCCCTATTACATAGGTCCAACTTTCATGGAATTTTTTTTCAAAATATACAATCGGTAAGGGCACCCTTAATGCGACTGTAGAGTTGTATGTGATACCCAATACCAATCTTATGGGCTTATCAATATTTTGCTTGTCCTTAAATGCTCCAAGGGTAACATTGACCGATAAATCCCCATTCACTAATCTATTGGTCAAGGTAGATGATAATCTGGGGGTTCCCACCCCGATAAAACGCCAATCCTCATTGTACCTATAAACATAAGCCATATTCAAGTCAATCACATGAAGCGTTTTTAATCTTTCATTATCAAGGGAGAGGTTCGTACTTAATTCCTGGGATAAATAATTATACTCACCCCCGAGAATGATATTATCCTTCTTTTGAACCTTAATAGGTACATTGGCAACCAATTTAAATCGAGAAAGTTTCACATCGGCCTTATTTTTCGGCATCAGCATATACTCCAACCTAAAAATATCAGGGGATTGTGCGGAGACATTTAAGGTGAGGAATCCGATAATGAAGACAAAACCCCAAACCATTTTATCCTCCAAATTCCTTAAACTCATTTGTTGTTAGCTTGAAATAAATGAACATCCCTTTGAGGAAATGGAATCGTAATCCCGTGTTCCCGGAATTTGGCATTAATCTTATACCGGACCTCACTTTTTATTCTGGGATCGATAAAACTGTCATTGATATAAAAATTTAGGGAAAACAACAAAGCAGAGTCACCAAAATCCTCGAAAAGCACAAATGGTTTAGGGTTTTTTAAAACCCCTTTTTGACTTTGTGCTATTTCTTCCAGAACCCTCTTGACCAACTGAACATCACTGCCATAAGCAACACCGACCTGTATCTTCTCCCTTGTGGTTTTATGGTTTTGGGTATAATTATATATGGTGTCACTAATGAATTTATGGTTTGGGATAATCACTACTTTATCATCCCTGGTTATAGCCCTAACCGTACGTAACTTTATTTCAAATACCTTTCCAACCTTACCGTCAACCTCGATGATATCACCCACGCTTAACGATTTGTCTGTGATTATGAAAATTCCACCTATTATATCTTGAAAGAGTTCCTGCAGTGCTAAACCCAAACCAACAAAAAGTGCTGCTGAAGCTGTAATAAGAATCGTGATATCGATACCAGCCATGCTAACGGTTATCAAAACCACAACAACATAAGCCATATACTTTATGAACTTGAATACACTGATAAATTTTAATTTATCATCTTGGTTCATTTTACGGGTAAAGATCATGCGCATCCATTTGAGGACGAAACTTGTAATGATAAAAGCTATTGTTATCGTTAACAGCAAGCCTATTGTAATATGAACAGACTTATCCCCTTCCCCAAAATGAAGTCCCAGATTTAGGAACTCCTGAATAGAGCCC
>JAHHKH010000409.1 GCA_018679695.1 Maribacter sp. | reverse complement strand
GTCTTCCAGTCTATAACGAGTTTGGCTTTTCCATCATCTCCAATATAAAAGCCATAATTTTCACCACCTTTATCTAAAGTTGGTAGCATAAAAATTGAGTTTTGCCTTTTATGGATTACCCTTTTGCCATTGGGAAAATTATCCTTATTGGGATAATTTGCAAAATAAAGCCGCATTGTCTTGACCTTTTGCACACCTGCTTTTTCTGCCTCCTGATCTACATAGGCAATGTAATCCTTTAGTACCTGGTAATCAAAGTCAACAAAACGGGAAGCCTGGAATTTCTCTTCTGGTACCCGCTCTTGCATTTCATAGCTCTCGATAATTGAAACCCTATGTTTACTGTAGTTGTTATAAATTGAATCAGCTTGTTGCAGTGATATTATATTGTCGGGTGCCTCGAGTATGGGCTTATCTTCTTCTTGTGGCTTTTTACCTTGTTCATTACAGCCGTAAAAGCTAAATACTAAGGCAGTAATCATTAATAAGATAAATAAGAAGTTTTTTGCTTTGATCATAACATTGGTTTTAGGTTATAGAATGTTCAGGCAAGAAAACTGGGGGAGAGCTTACTTGGCCTTATAAAGATATTAAAATTACCTTATTATGTTAAAATGGGTGGAAATTTATACTTGACTTGTAAGGTATACCCACAAAAAAATCCCAATAGTGCCATACCATTGGGATTTTTTAATTTCAGATGTAATTGTCTACTGATTCATTGTCATCAAGAATTCTTCATTATTCTTGGTTTGTTTTATACGTTGCTCAATAAATTCCATGGCTTCGATAGGATTCATATCCGCCAGGTATTTACGCAGAATCCACATGCGTTGAATGGTATTTTCATCCAATAAAAGATCATCCCTACGCGTACTGGAAGAGGTTAGGTCAATTGCAGGGAAAATTCTTCGGTTACTGATCTTACGATCCAGTTGCAGTTCCATATTACCGGTACCTTTGAATTCCTCAAAAATAACCTCATCCATTTTAGAACCAGTATCAGTTAAGGCTGTTGCTATTATCGAAAGTGAACCACCATCTTCAATATTACGCGCAGCCCCAAAGAATCGTTTTGGTTTGTGTAGCGCATTGGCGTCAACGCCACCACTTAATACTTTACCAGAAGCAGGTTGAACCGTATTATATGCACGGGCCAAACGCGTAATTGAGTCTAAAAGTATAACTACGTCATGACCGCATTCAACCAATCGCTTTGCCTTTTCGAGTACAATGTTGGCAACACGTACGTGCTCTGTGGCCTCTTTGTCAAAGGTAGAAGCAACAACTTCACCTTGCACATTTCGCTGCATATCGGTCACCTCTTCAGGACGTTCATCGATCAATAATACAATCAAATAAACTTCAGGATGATTGGCCGCAATAGCATTCGCAATATCCTTCAACAACATGGTCTTACCCGTTTTAGGCTGGGAGACGATCATACCTCTTTGTCCTTTTCCAATAGGGGAGAACAAATCGATGATTCGCGATGAAATACTACTTTGACGCTCGGAAAGATTGAACTTCTCCTGAGGAAATAATGGTGTTAAATGCTCGAAAGCAACCCTGTCGCGAACCACTTGGGGATCTATTCCATTTATTTTACTCACTTTGATCAATGGAAAGTACTTTTCACCCTCTTTTGGGGGGCGTACATTTCCCAGAACAGTATCACCAGTTTTTAAACCGAACAATCTAATCTGTGATTGCGATACATAAATATCATCAGGTGATGATAGGTAATTGTAATCTGAAGACCTTAAAAAACCATAACCATCTTGCATTATATCAAGGACGCCCTCGCTTGTGATAATGCTATCAAATTCAAACTCAGGTTCCTTATAACGGTTCTTTAGATCTTTGTCAAAATTACGTTTGTCCTGACCATTTTTTTGATGGTGGGGTTTTTTAGTACTTTGACCCTTATGTTGTTGTGGACCTTTTTGATGGTCCTTTTTGGTATGTTGCTTTGGATTAGGTCTCGGTTTGGGCTTATTATCCTCTCTTTGTTCCCTTTGAACAGGTGCATCTTTTGTTGCAACAGCTTCTGTTTGGCCGTTTTCCTTTTTCTTTTCACCGCTTACGCGAGCCCTTTGGGGTTTGCTTTGTGGTTTTTTCGCGACTGGGGGAGCTGCAATCGCCTCTGTAGCTTTGGGGTTTGCCGCCTGAAGGTCCAAAATTTGGTAGACCAAATCCAGTTTTTTCAAGGTTTTGAATTTTGGCACATGCAATCCTTTGGCTATTTCCTGTAACTCAGGAAGCTTTTTCGATTTTAAATCTGAAATCTCAAACATTAAGTATGGTATAAATTATACGTCTTTAGAAAATCAAGAAGTGTATTGTTATTTGGGTATTACTCGGGAAAGATTCCCTGAATTGGTAAGTGATATAACTAATAACGCAACAATATTACAAATTATTTTCAATAATACAGGGATATTTTTTAAAAGACATGTATTTTTGCCCTTCGAAACGCTATAAAAGCAATGATTCAAAGAAAACAATCGCTTTATTTGTTGATTGTTGCCCTATTGGCGGCCTTATTACCCATATGGTTATATCTGTGGACAAACCCTGAAGGGGAACAAGTGTTTGCCCAAAGTGAGATGGTGGCCATGATCTCATTCTATGCTTCCGCTGCCTTGGCCATAATTGCCGTCATGCTATTCAAGAATAGACAAAACCAATTTGTTACGAACAGATTGAATATGATATTGAATCTTTTTTTACTAGGATTTTTCGTTTACCGATCGCTAAACTTATCCGGAGAAACATTGGTTTCTGAGAAGGGTATTGGGATGTTGATTCCTGTATTTTCTATCGTTTTTTTAGTTCTGGCCAACAGAGCTATAAAGAAGGATGAAGATCTTGTAAAATCTGTGGATCGTTTGCGTTAAACCTAACATCTTAGTAGTATTAGTGCGTAAACCCTGATGGAAGCATCAGGGTTTTTTCGTTTTGATACCCCAGTATTGCTCCAAGTATATCTAACGAATGGGGCGTTAAAGATTCTTCTTGATAGCCAAAATAGCATAAACCATGGGGATCTTATTGTCTAAATGGGCAATGCGGTATTTCCTAGGCTCAATTTCCATGGTCTTATTAAAGCAGTTATATGGAGAATAATCGAACTCATCCAAAGAATGTATTTCAAGTTCATTTTTGATCAAATTGTTCACCACCTCACTAATACCATGATTCCACATTACATATTCCAAGTTTATAGCTGCATTCGTATCGGCATAGGTACCCTGCTGCATTTCAATGATTGCCCCCGAATTAAGGTAATTGTATTTAATATGGGTAAAATTGTCATCGAACATCCAAACCACCGGATGAAATTCTACGAAAACGAATTTTCCTTTTGGTTTTAAAAATCGTGAAACGATCTGGGCCCATTTATCAAGATCTGGCAACCAACCAATTGTACCATAACTGGTATAAACAATATCGAACTGTTCATTCAAATACTGGGGCAGATCATAAATATCACAGCAGATAAAAGTAGTATTGATTTCACAGTTTTTGCTTAGTTTTTTGGCACTATCAATAGCTTTGTCGGAGAAGTCGACCCCTGTAACATGGGCCCCTAGTCTTCCCAAGGATATGGAATCCTGGCCAAAGTGGCATTGTAGATGTAATATGCTTTTTCCCTTCACCTCGCCGAGTAGATTCAATTCGATCTCATTGAGCGAGGATTTTCCCTTTAAAAAACCATTTAGGTCATAAAATTCCGATTTCATATGAAAATCGGTTTTAGTGTTCCAAGAATTCCTATTTATTTCTGTGTAATTTTTTTTAGGGTTCATTTGATTTCCGGTGTTTTAATGCAAAACAAAAAAGAGGGATTTTCCGAGCTTTCACTTTCGATTTGGCAATGCTGATCGGTCTTATCTCTTGCCCAATTCAACGACCTCAAGGTCTTTGATTTCGGTACCGTCAATAGTAAAACGTAACATTGTACGTACTTGATGAAAACCATGCCGACCACAGGCACCAGGGTTCATATGGAGTAAATTCAATTTTTTATCCCACATTACTTTCAGAATATGCGAGTGTCCACAAATGAATAATTTAGGAGGATTCAGCATGATTTCCTCTTTAAGCTTGGTATTATATTTTGGCGGGTAACCACCAATATGGGTGATCCAAACATCAACTCCCTCACACATAAATCGATTGTTCAACGGAAATTCCTTTTGGATAATATGATCATCAATATTGCCATATACCCCTTTAAGCGGTTTTACTTTTTCTATAGTATCGGTCACCTTTAAATTTCCAATGTCTCCGGCATGCCAAACCTCATCGGCTTGTTTTACATATTTGACTATACGATCATCAATATACCCATGTGTATCGGACAACAAAAGAATTTTGGTCATAAAACTTAAATTAAGCTTAAAAATAAGGCCATTCGGTTTCTTATTGAACGGAACGAAGTATATTTAACCTCCACAAAAATAGGTGATTCGCTTGAGATATTTCATTGCTTTTTCATACTTCGGAAGGTCGTATCATGGCTGGCAAAATCAGCCGAATGCCATCACTGTGCAAGGTGTAATGGAAGATGCTTTGTCAAAACTTTTGGGAGAACCAATAGCATTGACGGGTGCTGGGCGAACCGATGCCGGGGTACATGCAAAAGAAATGTTCGCACATTTTAATTTCAATCAGGATCTTGACCAGAAAGATTTGGTATTTCGTCTGAATGCTTTCTTACCTGATGACATTGCAGTTTCGGAACTATTTCAAGTTCATGAAGAGGCCCATGCCCGTTTTGACGCTTTGGAGCGGACCTACGAATATTGGGTTACCCAAAAG
>JAHHKH010000289.1 GCA_018679695.1 Maribacter sp. | reverse complement strand
AAGGAAGGATTGTTGAAGATCCAGATCAGCTTTTTAGAAGAGTGGCGAAAAGTGTGGCCAATGCCGAAAAGATTCACAAAGGCAATTGGGAATCAAGATTTTATGATATAATGAGGTCTATGCAATTCCTGCCCAATTCCCCGACTCTAATGAATGCTGGTTTACCCAATGGACAGTTGAGTGCTTGCTTTGTGTTGCCTCTGAATGATAGTCTGAAGCAGATATTCACAACCCTTAAAAATACTGCCTTGATACATCAGAGTGGGGGAGGAACCGGCTTTAATTTCTCTAAACTTAGGCCCAAGAACGATTTGGTCAGTTCATCCGGCGGTAAATCATCTGGCCCCATTGCTTTTATGAAAATCTATGATACCGCTACCGAATATGTAAAACAAGGGGGCAAGCGAAGAGGGGCCAATATGGGAATATTAAATGTGGACCACCCGGATATTGAAGCCTTTATTGCTGCTAAATCAGATGGGACCAGCTTGCAGAATTTTAATATTTCTGTTGGCATTACGGACGACTTTATGCTTGCTCTCGAAAAACAAGGGGATTGGGAATTGATCAACCCTAGATCGGGAATGGTGCAAAATATAGTGAAGGCAGCATCAATTTGGGAGGCCATTACCGAAGCAGCATGGAAAACAGGAGATCCGGGTCTTATTTTTTTAGACGCTATCAATAGGGATAACCCCATTCCTGGGCAAGGTAGTATTCAAAGTACGAATCCGTGTGGAGAGGTTCCCCTATTGGATTATGAAAGTTGCAACTTGGGATCCTTGAACCTGACCAAAGTAGTGATCAATGATAATGGAAAGGTAAAGATCGATTGGTCAAAACTGGAAACAAATATTAAAATAGCCTTACGATTTTTGGATAATGTGATTACCGTTAACCGATATTTTCTACCTCAAATAAAAAAAGTTAGTACAGACAACCGAAAAGTGGGATTGGGGGTTATGGGTTGGGCCGAATTATTGCTATTATTGGGCATACCATATGCGTCTAGGGAAGCCGTGGATTTGGGGGGTAAATTGATGAAATTCATAAAAGAAAAAAGTTATGAAACTTCCTATGAACTGGCGCAGGAACGGGGACCTTTCGAGTCATGGGGAGAAAGCGGTTATGATCCCAAAATACCCATGCGTAATGCTACCTGTAATAGCATAGCTCCAACTGGGACGATTTCGGTTATTGCCAATACCTCATATTCGATAGAACCATTGTACGCGCTGGCCTATAAAAGGGTTGGGATACTGGAAGACAAAACACAGGTTGAACTAAATCATGTTGTGATCGAAAAGATAAAAAAAATGGGATTATGGACCAACCAAGCAAAAAAAGAGCTATTGCAATCTGGAAGTATTCAACAATTACCCTTCTTTCCTGAAGAAATCAAAAAGCTTTTTAAAACCAGTTTAGAGATTCCGTGGAAGTATCATTTGTTGCATCAAAGGGCATTTCAAAAATATACTGACAATGCTGTATCCAAGACTTTAAACCTTCCCGAAGAAACCACTGCCAAGGAAATTTCGACTATATATTTGACCGCATGGAAATATGGATTAAAAGGGATAACCATCTATAGAAATAAAAGTAAAACCCACCAGGTATTGCAAAAATGTAATTTTAACAACTCACCATATTGTTAATAAGAGCATTACCATCACCAACAATGAATGGATATAACTGATGGGAATCATTTGATTTTGTCGAGTTTTTCCTGAAATTCATGCTTAAAACAAAATCGTACAAAAAATATAATACAATATGATATATTCCCCGGGAATAGTTTGAAATATTGGTTGGAAGTACAAATTGTATCGAACAAAAAATGAAATTTTCACCAAATGTTCCCAAACCATATGTGTTATTACTACCCTTGGTAGGAATGGGCCTGTTTATTTTGTTATATGTTTTGGCCGCGTTGAAATATCCAGGCGGTTCATGGATGATGCCCCAACAAAATGGATTCAGTTTTTGGAACAATTATTTGTGTGACCTGCTTGATCAAAATGCCATTAACGGAGAATTGAATACTGCCCGTTATCTTGCCAGAACCTCGTTGACAGTACTTTGCTTGAGCCTTTTTCTAATATGGTATAACCTACCAAGCTTGTTTAAAGGGGAAAATTTCAATATTAGTATTATGTGGTTGTCCGGAATGGCTGCCTTGATTACCACTGCGTTTCTGTCGTCGGGTACCCATGACAATACGGTACGCATTGCCGGCTTTTTTGCTGTCATAGCCTTTTTAACTTGCTTTCTTGAGCTGTTTAAAGCAGGGTATTTAAAGTTGTTCATATTTGGGGCAGTCTGTCTTATTATCTTTTTGTTCAATTATTATATCTATGAAACTGGGCAGTTTATTCGCCTGCTTCCTATTATTCAGAAGATAACCTTTGTTTGTTTTATCATTTGGTTCATTGTTTTGGACATATTATTGTATCAGAATTTGAAATGGAAAACTACGGCAGGTGATGTTTGAGGAAAACAATAAAAAGTTGCTTTTTGATAGAACATAAATCTTTGGTTACAACCCGGTATTAGCCATGCTAAAATTTTGTTTCCAAGCGCGAATTTCGTAAATTGAAGAGTACCAACAACGCAATGGAAAAGGACGATAAATTCTTTTTCTAACGTATGGATCCTAGT
>JAHHKH010000286.1 GCA_018679695.1 Maribacter sp. | reverse complement strand
GTAATGCCATTGATGAAAAAGGGGGCTACATTGTCCTATTCGCATGGTTTCAATATCGTTGAGGAGGGCATGCAGATCCGTAAAGACCTGACCGTGATCATGGTTGCTCCTAAAAGTCCGGGGTCGGAGGTTCGAGAGGAATACAAAAGAGGATTCGGGGTACCTACATTAATCGCAGTACATCCTGACAATGATCCCCAAGGAAAGGGCTTGGAGCAGGCAAAAGCCTATGCAGCTGGTACAGGAGGGCATAAAGCCGGTGTATTGGAGTCTTCTTTTGTAGCCGAGGTAAAGTCAGATCTTATGGGTGAACAGACTATTCTCTGTGGTTTATTGCAAACAGGATCTATTCTTTGTTTTGATAAAATGATACACAAAGGTATTGATGCTGGTTATGCCTCAAAACTGATCCAGTACGGTTGGGAAACCGTTACCGAAGGATTGAAATATGGTGGTATAACCAATATGATGGACCGTTTATCCAATCCCTCAAAAATAAAAGCCTTTGAATTGTCAGAGGAACTAAAGGATATTATGCGTCCGTTATTCCACAAACATATGGATGATATTATGAGTGGTCATTTCTCAAAAACCATGATGGAGGATTGGGCGAATGATGATAAAAATCTTCTGAGTTGGAGAGCGGCAACAGGTGAAACAGCTTTCGAAAAGACCCCAGCCGGTGCTATGGAGATCAGTGAACAGGAATTCTATGACAATGGTGTCTTGATGGTGGCTTTTGTCCGAGCTGGTGTGGAATTGGCCTATGAATCAATGACCGAATCTGGTATTATAGGTGAATCTGCCTATTATGAGTCTTTGCACGAAACCCCTCTGATCGCCAATACCATTGCTCGCAAGAAACTGTTTGAAATGAACCGCGTTATTTCAGATACGGCGGAGTATGGCTGCTATTTATTTGATCACGCATGCAAGCCACTTTTAACCGATTTTATGAAAGGTATCGATACTGATGTAATTGGAAAACAATATGGGGAAGGTAAGGACAACGGTGTTGACAATGCCAAGTTGATAACAGTCAACAAGGCACTAAGGGAGCATCCGGTAGAGCTAGTTGGTGCGCGATTGCGCGCCTCAATGACAGCAATGAAACCAATCGTATAAACAGCAAGTTAAAATGCTGTTCTTGTGGATGGTGCCTTATTGTATGGTAAGCGAAAACACTATTTTATTGTACGGTTTCCACAACGTCCAGGTGCCTTAAAAACAGTTCTTAGCAGAGGTTTTGGGTCAAGGTGATGATATCGCCCACGTTGATTATTCCAAATAATCAAGTATGGAAAATGCCCTGGCAATCGTCGGTATTGAACTAAAAAATCCTACTGACTTGGAACCTTTGATAGAAATTATGAAGGACAACAATTTTTACAGGACTATCTTAATGACAAAGCTGATTTATTCCAGTATTGGGTATAAATCTGTCACAATTGATACCGCATTTATTATAAATATCAACTCTTAGGTTTTCTTCCTGTACTTGCTCTTTAGATATACACAGAACACCTAAGTTTGCATTTATTTTTAAACTTATTGAAACTATGGCAATTGCAGCTAACTATAAGATTACTGAAACATTGAATCAAACTTCATATTTGGTCAATGGCAAATTAAAGGAATGGACCGGGAAAACCTCTAAGGTTTACTCGACGATATCCTCAACTGAAAAATATGCCCCTACCTTATTAGGCACAATACCGGATATGGGCGAACCAGAGGCTAATGAAGCTTTGAATGCGGCTTTAGGTGCTTATAATAAAGGTCAAGGAACTTGGCCTACCATGCAGGTAAAGGACCGCTTGGATTGTATGAAAGTCTTTGTTGAAAAGATGAAGGCCAAAAGGGAGGGGATTGTAAAACTGTTGATGTGGGAGATTGGTAAATCATTGCCAGATTCGCAAAAGGAATTCGACCGGACCGTTGAATATATTTATGATACCATTGAGGATTGTAAGCAGTTAGATCGTGATTCCGCCAAGTTTCAAAAGCAGGATGGGGTGTATGCGCATATCAAGAGGGGTCCTCTAGGGGTAGTGCTATGTTTGGCACCCTATAATTACCCTTTGAATGAGACCTTTGCCCTCTTGATACCGGCTATAATAATGGGAAACACTACTATTTTTAAACCAGCAAAGCACGGTGTTTTATTAATAGCACCATTATTGGAGGCTTTTCAAAGCAGTTTTCCCAAAGGTGTGGTCAATATCCTTTTCGGCAGAGGAAGGGCAGTAGCCGGACCTATTATGAAAACAGGAAAAGTTGATGTACTTGCCCTAATAGGTAACAGTAAATCGGCGAATGCCCTACAAAATCAACACCCCAAGAGTAATAGATTACGATTGGTCTTGGGCTTGGAGGCCAAGAATCCGGCGATAATCTTGCCCGATGCCGATTTGACCCTGACCATTGAGGAGTGTTTGTCAGGAACTTTGTCGTTTAATGGACAGCGATGTACTGCCCTTAAAGTGGTTTACGCCCATGAAAATATCGTAGATGGTTTCAACGCCCAATTTGCAAAGCGAGTGGATGCCTTAAAATTTGGAAACCCTTGGGAGGATGGGGTAAAGTTGACTCCATTGCCTGAACCAGGAAAACCCGATTATATTCAAGAACTAATAGATGATGCGGTTTCAAAGGGTGCCAAAATATTGAATAAAAAAGGCGGTAAACGCTTTGATAATTACATTTGGCCGGCTGTATTATATCCTGTTACCAAGGATATGCGTGTTTATCAAGAAGAACAATTTGGACCCGTGATTCCTGTGGTACCATTCAGTGATATTGAAGAACCCCTCAATGATATGGCCGAGAGCAATTATGGGCAACAAGTGAGTCTCTTTGGCAAGGATGTTTATGCCTTGGCGCCATTAATTGATTCCTTGGTGAATTTGGTGTGTCGTGTAAACCTCAACAGTTCCTGTCAACGTGGCCCGGATGTTTATCCATTTACAGGTCGAAAGGATTCTGCCCAATCAACCCTGAGTGTACATGATGCCTTACGGTCGTTCTCCATTCGAACCTTCGTAGCCTTCAAGGATAATGAATTGAACAATGAAACCATTGAGAAGCTTTTGGAAACCAAACTTTCTAATTTTGTGAGTACGGATTATATTCTATAGTCAATGTTATTGTTGATAGGGCAGGAGTACACTAGGGAAATACCATATACATCTTTAAATTTCTACTTGAGGTAATGCACTTTTAAGAAGTGGCCCGGATATTATGATTTAAGGGGATATGAATACGCAGGATAAAATAAAATGCTTAATTTCCAGTTATTTGTATAGCGACCTAACCAAACTTGAATCTTAATCCTAGTTAACCCGTGCGAAAATTAAAAATCATTGGAGGAACTTTACTTTTGGTCCTTACTTTTATTGTACTGCATGCATTTCGGGTTGCTAAAACTGAGTTGACGAACAATACCGACCCAACTGCTTTGGCGAGGCCAGTAAAACATGTGGTTGATGCCGAGGAGGCCGAAAGGTATAAGGTAAGAAAACAACAACTGGGACTTGCCTTGGAACACTATTTTGAAACCGCAATTGCCTCTGGAACTATTGTAGGTGCCGGTGTAAGTATTGTGCAAGGCGATTCTATTGTGATCTCTGAGGGATATGGCAAACGCAACATCAACGCAATAGCTGAGGTTGATAGAGAAACCATATTTCGGCTAGGGTCATTATCCAAAGGTTTTACAGGGGTATTAGCGGCGAGTTTGCAAGCTGAGGGTGCCTTGGATTGGAATGATCGTGTAGTTGATTACATTCCTGGTTTTCGATTGGGTGACGAAATCAATACCCATAAAGTCACCTTGGCCCATATTCTATCACATACTTCGGGCACCCCTTATCACAGTTACACCAATTTGGTAGAGGCAGGATTATCCATGGCCAATATTGCTAAGCGGTTTCAGAAGGTCAATCCAATCAGTGAACCTGGTCGCATATACAGTTATCAGAATGCAATGTTCGCGCTTTCCCAAGAAATAATGAGCGAGGCTACGGGCGAGGAATTCAATACCCTGTTAAAGGATCGGTTTTTTGAACCATTAGGAATGACTAACAGTTCAACAAATGCTAGTGCCTTAAGCTCAACAGAAAATGTGGCAATGCCACACTCAAAACGAAGAAACGGGTGGAGCAGTTTACCCTTGAACGATCACTATGATAATGCAGTTGCGGCAGGGGGCATCAACGCCAGTGCCTTGGATATGGGAAAATGGATGCGCTTTTTGTTGGGTCACAATCCTACGGTCTTACCACCTGCGAAAATTGAAAATGCCTTTAACCCAATTGTGCAAATAGGGAACAATAATAAGTACTACCAGCGCTGGCCAGGTCATGTACAATCGCATTACGGTTTGGGATGGCGCATACACACCTTTCATGACAAAGGGTCCACGGCCAATAAAACCATGTGGCACCATGGTGGTAGTGTCAACAGTTATCGAAACGAAATTGCACTCTACCCAGAAACGGACTTGGGTATTTGCGTTCTGCTCAATAGTCATTCGCGATTGGCGCAAACGGTTATTCCAGACCTGTACAAAATTGTAATGGCGGTATATGGGGAGACTTCCGAGATAAAATCCTAAGGTTGTACCCTTAATTAAAGGTGTTACAAGGCCTACTGCCATCGCCAATTCAAACCTTACATGAAGTTTAAGTATCAGTTGATTTTGAACTTGTTTTCAAGCTGAAAAGGTACAGTCTTGTAAAAAGTCAAAAACAAAGTACTGCAAAAGAAGAGGTCATCTAAAAAGCCAATACCAATAATTATTGGATTTTTTAAATACTTATAAGACCTAATCAGCAGATTTTAAATTTCGTTTGCTATAAACATTTTTCATCACCGCTGTTTTGCCTTCATCTTCAGCTATAGCAGAAGTTGTAAACATCATTACTCCGCTAGATTTCCCTGCCAGTCCACCCTCTAATACAGTTTCAAAATCCTCATTGGAAATGATACCTGGGCTATTGTGAGCTTGAACGATAGGCCATATTTTTGGATAAGAATCTTCTTTGATATTCAATCGATTACTAAACCATTCAATATTCTCCTTTACCCATTTTGGCTCTCTTCCCATTCTTTCATGATATACCATGGGAGAAAATACATCGATGGTTTCCTTTAAAAGATCATAATCGAGACCCAAGATGGCACGTCTTGCACCATTAAACTCCAGGTCATTCCATGGGCAATGATAAAGTCCGAGCAGGGCTTCTGGTTTAATTTCCTTGATAATGGCCTTTATCTCGTAGGTCCAATCATAAATCACTTTGCATCGCCAATTACGCCATAATTTATCATGGTTATCCAGTATCCATTGTGCCTTATCTGAGGTGGTTCCGTCCAACATTTTGATTCCGGAATATTTTGAGAAACCATCAAGACAATGATCGCAAAAACATGTTTCAGGTAGGATGGGATCAGGTTCTTCAAACTGTGCATGCCAATGCAGATAGTCCAGCCATACACCATTTAGGTCATACTTCAATAGCAAATCCTGCAACTGGTCAATACGGTACTGACGGAAACGGGGTTCTGTAGGACAAACGCCCATAAACCAGGATGCAGCAAGTACTTTTTCTCCATTTTGGTTGATTGCCCAGGCTTCTGGGTGCGTTTCTACATAATTTTTACCATTCAAAGTAGCAAATTCAGCAAATACCATTAATCCCTCGGACTTGGCTCTATTAACCATATCATGGTCAATTGATCCGCTGTGTACAAAAATTGAATTGATGCCAAGAGTATTGAGATTGATTTCTTTATCCCAGAATGGTTTGGGATTTCCATAAACACCCTTGATCACAATGGTTTCATTGGATTTCTGCTCACAGGATATAAATAAAAATTGACATAAAGCACAAAACAAAAGATATCGAAGATAAAATTTTGGATTTGTATTCATGATGGATTATGTTTAAGATTAAAGATACAGCCATAAAGAGCTTTATAAGAAGCAGTAAACTAACCTCAAAACCACATAAGGTTATTTTGCTAGCTACAACATATCGTCATTGTGGACCAAGTGGAGTAATCCCACATTTAGCGAAAAATCGTTAAATTGCTTCTCTCGACACTACTGGAGATCTCAGAGAAGTTTCATATTTCTTTTAAAACTGAATCTTTTCCGATCTCAGCCTTCGAAGGAATGACATTCATATTAAATATTACCAGCCAACCAATCCCCAACTTCACTGGTTTTATGGGCTTTACCACCATCTGCCAGATCTTCGGTCACCATACCTACTGCCAAAGATTTGTTCACCACATCACGAATCGCTTGTGCTTCCTCAGTTAAGTCAAAATCCTCAAAGAGCATAGCAGCGGATAAAACAGTGGCTAACGGATTGGCAATATCCTTGCCAGCTGCCTGAGGGTAGGAACCATGGATAGGTTCATATAAGGATACCTTACTACCAACAGAGGAGGAAGGCATCAATCCCATTGATCCTGAGATGACCGAAGCTTCATCGGTTAAAATATCGCCGAAAAGATTGGCCGTAATCATCACATCATAGGCACTGGGCCATTGTACTAGTCGCATGGCAACCGCATCTACGAATTCGTAGGAGACTTCAACTTCAGGATAGTCCTTTTCCATAGCCTGTACCGTTTCCCTCCATAATCGCGAAGACTCCAATACATTGGCCTTGTCAACGCAACACAATTTTTTGGATCGCTTCATGGCCATTTCAAATCCCTTTTTTGCCAATCTTTGGATTTCGAAACGTTGGTACGTCATGGTATCAAAAGCTGTATTTCCATCATCTTTTCTTCCGCGTTCCCCAAAATAAATGCCACCGGTCAATTCCCGTAGAATAATCAGATCGGTACCTTCGATACGCTCTTTTTTCAAAGGGGACTTGTCGATTAAAGATGGAAAGGTAAATGTAGGGCGTACATTGGCAAACAGTCCCAATTTCTGTCTCATTTTCAACAAACCCTGTTCGGGTCTAACTTTCGCGGATGGGTCATTGTCAAAACGAGGATGACCAATGGCACCGAACAATACGGCATCGGCATTGGCACAAATTTCATGGGTCTCTTCAGGATAAGGCTCGCCAACGGCCTCTATGGCCACAGCTCCTGTTAAAGCAGGGGTCCATTTGATTTCATGATTGAATTTTTTTGCAACCGCATTCGAGACTTTAACTGCCTGATCGATGACTTCAGGGCCTATTCCGTCTCCTGCTAAAAGGGCTATGTTCAATTTCATTTATTCTATATTTAAGGCGATTGGATTCAAATTATATTCAACATTTTTTCGGTGGCTTTGATGGCCGATACGGTCTGATCGGAATCCAGCCCACGGGTTACAAACTCTTTCCCATTGTAATCCCATGAAATTATCGTCTCACAGAGGGCATCCGAATTACTTCCCGGAGGGATTCGAACTGCATAATCGGTCAAATTGGGAAAACTTTTTTTCTTGTTCTTGTAGATCTGACGCAATGCATTCATAAAAGCGTCGTATTGCCCGTCTCCCTGTGCATGGGCTTCGTGAAGTTCCCCATCAATTTCAACGGCAACAGTGGTAGAAGGCTTCAATCCTTTAGAGTGGGTGAGAACATATGATCTTACGAAAACTTTTTGTTGGTAATCACCACTGTTCAATACGTCTGAAATGATATAGGGTAAATCATCTTTGGTAACTGTTTCCTTTTTATCCCCAAGTTCTATAATCCGTTCAGTTACTTTTTTAAGTTCTTCATCGTTCAAGGTCAATCCCAACTCCTGTAAGTTCTTTTGGATATTTGCTTTACCTGATGTTTTCCCTAAGGCATATTTTCGTTTCCTTCCAAATCGTTCGGGTAACAAATCATTAAAGTAAAGATTCTTTTTACTATCCCCATCTGCATGTATGCCAGCTGTTTGTGTAAAAACATTATCTCCTACTATAGGTTTATTGGCCGGAATGCCAAAACCGGTAAAGGCAGATACTAATTTACTTACCTTATGAAGCGATGACTCATTGACAGAAATTGTTACCTCAGGTAAAAAATCGTTAATGACGGCAACGGCGCTTGCCATAGGGGCATTACCTGCTCGTTCTCCCATTCCGTTAACCGTGAGGTGTAAACCATGAATACCAGCTTTGACAGCTTCCATGACATTGGCTACCCCCAGATCGTAATCATTATGACCATGGAAATCAAAATGTATATTTGGATAACGTTCTATTATAGCCGAAATGAAATTAAATGTCTCGGAATAGGTGAGAACGCCCAAGGTGTCTGGTAAGAGAATTCGTTCTATAGGTTGTTTTGTCAGAAAATCCAAGTATTGGAAAACATAATCCTTCGAGTTTCGCATGCCATTGCTCCAATCCTCTAAATAGACATTGGTTTTAATACCCTGTTTTTGAGCCAAATCCAAGGTTTTCGAAATATCCCTAAAGTGCTGTTCTGGTGTTTTCTTCAGCTGATGGGTAAGATGGTTCAAAGAGCCCTTGGTCAGTAAATTCTGTACTCGGGCACCTGCTTTTTTCATCCATTCCAATGAAACTCCATTATCAACGAAAGTCAGTATCTCAACCCTATCGAGATATCCCTTTTCGGCAGCCCAGGATGTAATTTCCTGAACGGCCTTTAGTTCACCTTCAGAAACCCTAGCAGAAGCAATTTCGATTCGATCCACATTGAGTTCATCCAACAATAGTTTTGCCAAGGTGAGTTTTTCAGATACGGAAAAAGACACTCCAGAGGTCTGTTCCCCATCTCGAAGTGTAGTGTCCATTATTTCAATCCGTCTCTTTTTCATTGGGTCTGCAAGGCCTTTAGAGTGGTGTGTCTTTGGCAAATTCGCTGATTTGATCTTTTATATTCAATAAATAATCGATATCATCAAAACCATTCAGCATATTCGATTTCTTGTAATCATTGATCTCAAAGCTTTCTTTTTCGCCAGTGGCCAATATGGTTATGGTTTGTTCGGGAAGATCAACTTCCAATTCGGTATTGGGATTCCCCTCGATAGCTGTGAATATCTTATGAAGGAATTCTGGACTCACTTGAACGGGTAGAACACCAATATTCAGACAATTATTTCGAAAAATATCAGCAAAGAAACTGGAAACCACACAACGGAAACCATAGTCATAAACGGCCCATGCTGCATGTTCCCTGGAAGATCCCGAACCGAAGTTCTTGCCACCTACCAATATGCTACCCTTATAAATAGGATTATTCAAAACAAAATCCTTTTTAGGTGAATCGTCAGCATTATAGCGCCAATCCCTGAAAAGATTATCTCCAAAGCCTTTTCTTTCGGTCGCCTTTAAAAAACGCGCTGGGATGATCTGATCGGTATCCACGTTCTCTATTGGAAGTGGAACCGCTGAAGAGGTTAATTTGTTGAATTTATCGTATGCCATGATTAAAGTAATAAGTTTGTTTAAAGTATTGAATGCCCAGTAACTCCCTAAACAGTCTCAATTTCCATTAGTTCGCGGGGATCGGTTACCTTACCGGTCACTGCAGCTGCAGCTGCAACTAACGGACTTGCCAATAAGGTTCTTGAACCAGGGCCTTGGCGTCCTTCAAAGTTCCTATTGGAGGTGCTTACCGCATATTTTCCTGCAGGGATCTTGTCATCGTTCATGGCCAGGCAGGCAGAACAACCGGGTTCTCTCAATTCAAATCCTGCTTCATGAAGAGTGTCAAGTAGACCTTCCTCTTTAATCGCCTTCTCGACTTGGTGTGATCCGGGAACTAACCAGGCAGTAACGTTATCGGCCTTTTTTCTTCCTTTGACAATAGAGGTAAAAGCCCTGAAATCTTCAATCCGACCATTTGTACAACTACCTAGGAACACAAAATCGATATCTTTGCCCATCATTTGATCGCCTTCATTGAAAGCCATATACTGCAACGATTTTTGATAAGTCGCGACCCCTCCTTCAACAGCACTGGCAATAGGGATATTATTTGAAATTCCTATTCCCATTCCAGGATTGGTCCCATAAGTTATCATAGGCTCAATATTCGCGGCATCGAATGTAATTTCCTTGTCAAACTGCGCACCCTCATCGGTATACAAGGTTTCCCAATACGCCATGGCTTTATCCAAAGCAGCTCCTTTTGGAGCAAATTCGCGCCCTTTTACATAGTTGAAGGTTTTTTCATCTGGGGCTATCATACCACCACGGGCACCCATTTCTATACTCAGGTTACAAACAGTCATTCGTCCTTCCATGGTCATATCGCGGAAAACCTGTCCGGCGTACTCTACGAAATATCCAGTGGCACCAGAAGTTGTTAGCTGTGAAATGATATACAGGGCAACATCCTTCGGTGTTACTCCCAAACTCAAAGAACCTTCAACATTGATACGCATGCTTTTTGGCTTTGCTTGCATAATACACTGGGTTGCCAATACCATTTCTACCTCAGAAGTTCCTATGCCAAATGCAATCGCTCCAAAAGCACCATGGGTAGAAGTATGTGAATCACCGCATACGATAGTTGCGCCAGGTTGGGTAATTCCATATTCCGGACCAACAACATGAACAATCCCATTTTTTTCATGGCCTAAGCCCCAATAAGAGATTCCGTATTCCCTTGAATTTTCTTCCAAGGCCTTTAGCTGATTCGCAGAAAGTGGATCTTCTACAGGTAAATGTTGGTTGATCGTCGGGGTATTATGGTCTGCCGTGGCAAATGTTTTTTCGGGATGTAAAACTTTAATACCTCTATCTTTCAATCCTAAAAAGGCAACAGGACTGGTTACCTCATGTACCATATGACGGTCAATGAACAATACGTCTGGACCATTTTCAATATGTTGTACCACATGGGAATCCCAAACCTTGTCAAATAATGTCTTTTTTGAATTCATGATTCTATTTATTCTAAGCCTGCAAAACTATTAAAAGTAGTGGTTTTAGGAAATTATTGTATCTAAAAATTACGATGTTCAAACAGATATAACAGTTTAACATGGTCTGGGGTTACTTTAACACAATTGTAACTTATTACAGTTTTAACTATCAATATCTTGTGTGGAACAACCTAAAAAACAATCCGATGAAAAAAATGTACCCTAAAAGTTTATTTGCGCTGGCGTTGGTTATGATGCTATGCTCCCTAAATGTGTCTGCCCAATTAGATCTTCCTGCAGGAAGTCAAATGGCCAAAGTCTCCCAACGTATCGGGATTACCGATATAACAATAGTGTATTCCCGGCCAAGTGTCAACGAAAGGGAGATTTGGGGTAAATTGGTGCCTTATGGAATGAACAACCTAGGCTTTGGGACCGCCAAGGAATCGCCATGGAGAGCTGGAGCCAATGAAAACACAATCATCAAATTCAAGGATGATGTAAAGATTGAAGGCAAGGATTTGGCGGCCGGAAAGTATGGCCTTCATATGGTCATTCATGAGGATAATAAGGCGACTGTAATCTTTTCAAAGAACAATAACGCTTGGGGAAGTTATTTTTACGACCCTGCTGCGGATGCATTAAAAGTTGATGTTGATATGATCGATGGTGCCCATACCGAACAACTCACGTATACCTTTGATAATGTAACGGCTAATGCGGCTACAGCTACCCTTAGTTGGGGAAAAAAGAAGATTCCCTTTAAAATTGAAGTGGATGTTACCGAGGTCGTTTTAGCCGATATTCGTAAAAAATTACAGAATTCACCAGGTTTCAATAGGCAAACTTGGGAACAAGCTGCTAATTTTTCATTGAACAATGGTGGAGACCTTAAGGAGGCCTTAGGTTGGATCGATGCCACTATTGCTGGGCAGTTTTTTAGCCAAAAGACTTTTAACAACCTTAATATTAAATCCCAGATTTTAACTAAAATGGGTAAAACCGCTGAAGCCGAATCGGTTATGAATGAGGCTATGGATTATGCCACGGTATTCCAAATTCATGGATATGGTAGGCAATTGATAGGTCAGGGACAAAAGGAAAAGGCTATGGAGGTATTCAAGATGAATGCTAAAAAGAACAAAGGGCAATGGCCTGTGGATTTTGGCTTGGCTAGAGCCCATTCGGCCATGGGGAATTACAAAACTGCCTTAAAACACTTAAAAGTAGCCGCTACTAGGGCTCCGGACAAACCAAATCAGAATGCAATAGCAGGTTATATGGAAAAACTCAAGAAGGGCGAGGACATCAATTAATGAATTGTTTTAATTGGATTCCTATCTTGAAAAGAATAAAAATTTTATGGACCCTAAAGACAACTTGAGTGGAAATCGTATCAATTAAAAAACGAATTGCATGGAGAAATGGACCCTGACGGATGCGCCAGGGTTTTTATTAACTGATGTAATTCCAGATATTCTTATGTTTTATGAGTTGGGCATAGGTATGACGAATAACTAGATTCTGTTGTGTTTCAAGAGCTGGATCTTCTTTAAGGATATTCAAGGCGTACCACCGGGCCGTTTTAAGAATATCATTGTCTTTTACGATATCGGCAATCTTTAAATTTAGGATACCACTTTGCTGGGTACCCATTAAATCACCTGGACCACGAAGTCTAAGGTCTACTTCGGCAATTTCAAAACCATCGTTGGTACGCACCATGGTTTCCAGTCGGGTTTTGGCCTCGGAAGTTAATTTATGACTGGTCATTAGAATACAATAACTCTGGTCAGCACCGCGGCCCACACGACCTCGTAATTGGTGCAACTGCGATAGTCCAAAGCGTTCGGCACTTTCAATGATCATAACGGAGGCGTTTGGAACGTTTACCCCAACTTCAATGACTGTAGTTGCAACCATGATTTGGGTTTCACCTTTCACAAAGCGCGTCATTTCATAATCTTTGTCTGTGGCTTTCATTTTGCCATGAACAATTGATATTTGATAATCAGGCAAAGGAAACTCCCTCACAATACTTTCATAACCATCCATCAAATCCTTATAATCCAAAGCTTCCGATTCTTGTATGAGTGGGTAAACTACATAAACTTGTCTTCCTTTCTTTATTTCGTCCTTTATGAATCTGAAGACTTTCAATCGATTCGAATCGTATCGATGTACCGTTCTAATGGCCTTCCTGCCCGGTGGAAGTTCATCGATTATAGAAATATCCAAATCACCGTACAAACTCATAGCGAGGGTTCTGGGTATGGGGGTTGCTGTCATCACCAAAATATGGGGTGGAAAAGCCCCTCCAACCTCCCCGGAGGGGAGGCTATCCAATCTTGCTTGTATTTTTTTGAGAACAGAATTAATCGCACCGATTACTTCTTGATTTTTAAACCGTAATACGCTATATCCCAATTCTTTTAAGATTTTAGTTCTTATTTCATCAGCTTCTAGTTGAGAGGTGGTATTATGATATGCACCATCTACTTCAATTACAATCTTTTTAGATAGGCATACGAAGTCAACGATAAATTCATCAATTATATGCTGCCTTCTAAACTTTACTCCCAGTTGTTTGGTCTTTAACTGTTCCCATAGAATTCTTTCGGCTTCTGTCGTTTGCTTTTTTCTTTCCAACTGATTTTGTTTTAAAAGCCGATAGGCAGAAGGTCTTGCAGTTTGATATTTGCGGTGAATTTCATTCACCCTCCCTTTGGGAGGGGTTTGGGGTGGGCTTCCTTTATGCCAAAGTTTAGCCCGCTGTGCAACCCCAAATCGATGTTGTTCATCAACTATCGCCAAGCCCAGGTTTTTGTATCGTACCTTATCCTCCAAAAGGGCATGGGTTCCTATAAGGATATGAAGTTCGCCACTTTCAAGCTGCTTGTGGATACTGGTCCTTTCCGATTTTTTTACAGAACCTGTTAATAAGGCAATATTCACGTCCAGATTACCCAACAATTCCTTGATACCGTTAAAATGCTGATTTGCCAGAATTTCCGTAGGGGCCATCAAACATGCTTGATAGCCATTATCAATGGCCAACAAAATCGTCATCAAGGCTACTATGGTCTTACCTGAACCCACATCACCCTGAAGCAATCTATTCATTTGTGCATTACTCCCCAAATCGGCGCGTATCTCTTTGATGACCCTTTTTTGTGCCTTGGTCAACTCAAAAGGCATATGGTTTTTATAAAAATCATTGAATAGTTCCCCTACATGGGCAAAATTGAATCCCTTGATTTTTTGTTTTCGGAGTATTTTTTTTGAAATCAGCTGAAGTTGTATGTAGAACAACTCCTCAAATTTTAAACGAAATTGAGCCTTGGCTAGATTTTCTTGATTTTTCGGAAAATGAATATTGAATAATGCCTCACTTTTTGACATCAATTTCAGTTCATATAAAATGTTATCCAATAGGGTTTCCATGAACTTCCCTTTGGTCTCCAGAAACAGTTTTTGCAATAATTTACTGATGACACGGTTAGTGATGCCACTATTGCTCAATTTCTCAGTGGAGGGATAAACGGGTTGCATACGTATTTTAACGCCTTGCTCATGTTCTGACAGTAGTTCCATCTCAGGGTGCGGCATCGAGAATTTACCACTGTACCAATTGCAACGACCAAAGATGACATAGGGTGTATTCAATTTAAGGTTTTCCCGAATCCATTTTTGCCTTCGAAACCAGACTAATTCCATTTCACCCGTATCATCGATAAAAGTAGCAACCAAACGCTTGCCCTTTTTCTGTTCTACCGTTTTAATATGGATGATTTTACCAATTATCTGCACATCGGCATTACTGCGTTGCAATTGCCCGATTTTGTAATACTGGGTTTTATCGATATATCGGTTAGGGAAGAGATTGAGTAGGTCTTGATAGGTGGCAATACCCAACTCCGACTGTAATGTATTTGCCCGATTTGGACCCACTCCTTTGAGGTACGTTATGGGAGTCTGTAGGTAATTGGCATTCATCTGATAAAAATAGGGGTAATGTTAATGGGATGCAATTTTCGTGATCGATCATTCCAAGCTCGTAATGCCCTTACTAATTCAATAAAACATTGTAAATTTATGGTATGCTTCAACGCTATTTATTTCTTCTATTACTTGTCGTTACCTCAGCACGATTATTCTCCCAACATCAAGATAAAGTAGATTTTACCAAAGCCAAAGTCTCCGTCCTAGTAAATCCCGATTCACGTGAAATTACGGGAAAGGTCACCTATGCATTCGAAGTTTTAGCAAACGTTGATTCCGTGTTCCTAGATGCACGTAACATTGATTTTTTTTCTGTTAAGC
>JAHHKH010000284.1 GCA_018679695.1 Maribacter sp. | reverse complement strand
GGGTCATCACGTTTCTTGGACATTGATCCAAACAACATTGCCAACATTGAGGTTTTAAAAGGTCTTGCTGCAACTACCCTTTATGGTACATTGGGTAAGAATGGTGTAATTTTAATCACTACTAAGGCAGGAGCATCCACAGGTGGGGTAAAGAAAAATGAAATTTCAGTAAGTACATCCTACTTTACCAATGAATATGCTTCCTTACCTGATTATCAAAACTCCTTCGGAGGTGGTTTTGACCAGTCTTTCGGATGGTTTTTCAGTAACTGGGGACCAAGTTTCGAAAGAGGTGGTACAGCCGGTTGGGGAGCGCAACCTGCGATTGATGATAACCAGACCTTGGCCCACCCGTATTCAACTACGGCAATCCAGGCAACTAGGGATGCTTTTCCTGAACTGCAGAATGCCAGGTATGATTGGAAACCCTACAAATCAGTTGAGAATTTCTTCGCTCCAGGCCATGTTACCAATACATCGGTTAACTTTTCTGGTGGATCTGAAGATGGGAATACAACCTATAATGCCAACTTGGGTCATTTAAATGATGTAGGTTTTACCCCAGGTAACAAATTAAACAGGATAAACTTCTCAGTCGGTGGTCGTTCCAAGCTTAGCAATAAATTTACTATTGCAGGGAGCATGAATTATTCTCGAACTGATTATGACACTCCTCCAGTAGCGGCGAGTAGAGGTAACGGGGGTATTAGTTCAAACTCAATTTATGGAGCCGTTCTCTTCACACCAATAAGTGTTGATTTGATGGGACTTCCGTTTGAGAATCCTGTGACCGGTGGTAGTGTGTATTATAGAAATGGTAACGATATCATTAATCCAAGATGGGTAGGGGAACATATTAAGTTCAACCAGCTTACCAATCGTTTTTTCTTCAATACATCACTTGCTTATGAGATAAATGAAAATTTAGGTGTTAGTTGGAGAACAGGTTTGGATTTCTATACAGAAAGAAACACGCAATTCTCCGACAGAGGAGGGGTAGAATTCAACTTTGATATCTTCGGTTTCTTAAACACATACGATAATAATAATACCATTTGGGATCACACTGCTTCCCTTAATGGTAATTATGACTTGTCCGAAAAAATTGGTATGACCTTCAACCTTGGCGCCAATGCAAGATCTGATTTCTTTGATCTTCAAGGTGTAGCCAGTACGGGTCAAATCGTTTTCGGAATCAGAAGACACTTTAACTATGAAAACCAATCACCTATTCAATTTTCCCAAAAACGAAATATTGTTGGTGTATTTGGTGATGTAAGTTTCGACTATGACAATATGCTTTTCTTGAACATAAGTAGTAGAACAGACTGGGTATCTAACCTGATCAAGGAAAACAGAAGTTTAACGTATCCTGGTGCCAGTTTGTCTTTCTTACCAACTGCGGCATTTAGTGGCCTGCAATCTGAAAATGGTTTGAATTACTTGAAACTTAGAGCTAGTTATGGTACCTCTGCGAACTTCCCTACTGGATATCCTACGGTAAGTGTAGTAGAACAAAATACGCAAGCATTTGGTGAAGGTGGTGAAATTACAACGAACCAAGTGGATAACTTCCGTGCCAACCCTGACTTAAAGCCTGAATTGCTTAAAGAGTTCGAAGTAGGTTTTGAAAGTAAATTTTGGAAAAATAGAATTACTTTCGATGCTACCTATTATGATAGACGTACAGATGACTTGATCGTTTTCGAACCATTATCTCCTTCTACAGGATTTACTCAGACTCAAAGTAATATTGGTCAGATCAGTAACAAAGGGTACGAGGCAGATTTGGGAATAGATATATTTAGAAATGAAGATGGTTTCAACTGGAATTCTAAGGTAAACTTCTTTGCCAATAAGGAAGTTGTTGAAGAGCAAGAACAGGATATCATATTCTATACTGGTAGTACTGCTTTATTTATTGGTGCCAATGCGGCTATTGAAGGAGAATCTTTAGGAACCATAGTAGGTACTGCTGTTCTGCGTGATGCTGCGGGTAACTTGATTACCAACGATGCTGGTAACTATGTGATTACAGAATCAGACCTTAACGGTGATGTACCAATTATTGGTGATGCCATTCCTGATTATACGATGAACTTCATCAATAGTATGTCTTATAAAAACTGGAGTCTAGGGTTTCAAATCAATCACATAAAAGGTGGTGACATCATGTCTAGTACAATTGCTACCCTTTTAGGTAGGGGATTGATCACTGAGACAGAAAATCGTTTAAATACATATATTCTTCCTGGTGTCAACCAAAATAGTGGAGAACCTAATGATATTCAATTGAACAACTCAACCTATTACTTTAGCAACTTGTTGTTCGGACCTGCTGAGCTTAAGATTTATGATGCATCAGTACTTCGTTTACAGGAAGTTTCCCTTGGTTATTCCTTACCTCAGAAGTTCTTGGAAAAAACTCCTTTTGGAAGTTTAACATTTACTTTGCAAGGTTTTAACCTTTGGTACGACGCATATAACACTCCTGATGGTGCTAACTTTGATCCCAATGTTGCGGGTGTCGGTGTTGGTAACGGTAGAGGATTTGATTTCCTTAACGGTCCAAGTACCAGAAGATATGGTATGAGCGTAAAGATGACATTTTAAAAATTGCTAATTAAATTAAGTAAAGTATTATGAAAAAAATAATTAAATATTTGCTTATTGCATTTATAGGAGGCAGTTTTCTAAACTCCTGTGATACAACTGAGCTAGACTTAAGAACGAGTCCTAATGACTTGGCCGCAGATCAAGCTGATCCTAATTTGCTATTGAATTCAATTCAATTCGCATATACAAATAACATGGTCAACTTTAATGATATAGGATCTGAAACGACACGGATTGACTTTATGGGAGGCCGTGACTACTTTACCAATT